>JAYEMC010000161.1:0-3113 GCA_034717935.1 Pseudomonadota bacterium
CCCCGGCAAAAACGGCTTTTCGAGACAGCAACCTGCCATTCAGCGTTGACCTGTTTAACTGGTCATCTCTACCTAAACACTTTCAGCAGGAGATCTTGAAAAATTACGAAGTTATTCAAGGTAAATAGTGCCTGACCGAAAACCTGACAATTTGCTTGAGTGCAAGGCAGGCGAAGATTTTAACCGCAAGCATACACTGAGTATTCTGAGGATTAAAATTTGAGCCTAACGCAGCAATCGAGGAAATTGGCGGTTTTCGGTCGCGCACTACTTAAGATATTGCCGGGCGATTGTAGTCTGCAAAACTTCATGGGTACCACCACCATAGAGGAGAAAGCGGTTGTCGCGGTAGTAGCGCTGAACCGAATACTCCATCGAATAACCATAGGCACCGTGAATCCGCATCGCCTCATCGGAGGCGCTGCAGGCCGATTCGACCGTGAAAAATTTCGCCATCGAAGCTTCATTAAGACACGATTTTTTATCCCGAACCTGCCGCGTTACCTTATCGACCATCAACTGTCCGGCTTCCAGATTTACGGCCATATTGGCGATTTTTGCCTGAATCAGCTGGTTTTTGCCGATCGGCTTGCCGAACTGAACCCGTTCTTTGCAATATTTGATCGAATCATTCATCGCCGCCCGGTGCAGTCCAATAGCCAGAGCGGCGGTCATAATCCGGATTTCGGCAAGGATCGTTAAAAGGACATCAAGTCCGCGTCCCTCTTCTCCGAGACAGTACTCTTTAGGAATATGGCAATCGTTGAAATAGATCTCGGACAAGGTCGAAGAGCGGGTTCCCAGGCAATCAAACTTCTTGCTGTGCGAAAATCCCGGCGTATCAGTAGGGATGAAGAAAAACATCAGCCCTTTAAGTCCCTTGTCGGGATCGGTCTGACACAAAACCGTATGAAAATCGCCTTTCGGGCCATTTGTCGACCAGGTTTTCATGCCGTTGATAACCCAACCGTCAGCGGTTTTCCGGGCGCTGGTGCGAACGTTGCCTAAATCAGAGCCCGCCTCAGGCTCGGTCAACTGAAAAGCGCCGATCTTCTCGCCCTTTAAGGCCGGATAGAGATACTCTTCGTGCATCTCCTTGGTGCCGTAAAGATAGAGTCCGTTGGTTGCCATCAGACACTGCATCGCCGTGGTTGCGGCCAGACTCATCAAGCCCCGCGCCAGCTCCTGCATCGCCGTACAGAAAAGCACCGCATCTCCGCCGGATCCGCCGACCGATTTCGGGTAACGCATTCCCAAAACCCCCATTTCGGCAAGTTTTTTGAAAAGATCATAAGGAAATTCACCGCTCTCGTCGATCTCCCGCGCTCGGGGAATTACCTCATCATCAACAAAGCGGGCAATAGTTTTTTTAATCAAAGTCTCTGAATCAGACCGAATCATACTCTCTCTCCATTAAATCTCAAAAAGTCATAAAAATGGCTTACAACGCCATCTGTAGCAACATTTCGGGAATTATCTGGTGCAGATCGCCAACTATACCCCAATCGGCAACCCCAAAAATAGGCGCTCCGGGATCTTTATTAATGGCAATAATATAACGTGAATCCTGCATTCCGGCTCGATGTTGGACCGCGCCGGAGATGCCGCAAGCGATATAAAGCTCCGGCCGCACCGATTGGCCGGTCTGGCCGACCTGACGCTCAACCGGGACCCAGCCCTCTTCAACTGCAATCCGGGTTCCGGCAACCTCACCGCAAAAACTTTCGGCAAGTTTTTCGACAAGCTTAAAACCCATCTCACCACCGGTTCCCCGACCTCCGGCAACAATCACTTTAGCCTCACCAAGACGTACTTTGCGTTTGGCCTCACGTGCAACCTCCAGCACCCTTACCGCAGCTACCGCCGGAGTTTCCGGAATCGTGACCACGTGATTGATAATCTTCGCCCGATCTTCTTTACATTCACAAGGCTGCATAACCCCGGGTCGCACCGTTGCCATCTGCGGCCGTGAATAGCGGCTGGCAATTGTCGCCATAATATTGCCGCCGAAAGCGGGCCGGGTCTGCAAAAGAATCTTCTCCTCGGGATCAATTGCCAAAGCCGTACAATCCGCGGTCAAACCCGCCTTCAGCCGCCGCGCCAACCGGGGCGCAAATTCACGACCCCGCGAGGTGGCCCCGATCAACAAGATATCGGGCTTATACTCAGCCACCAGTTCGGCAACAACCTCGGTATAGGTTTCCACTCTATAAGGCTCTAAAGCTTCATCTTCGGCCAAACAGATTTTTGCCGCCCCGAAATGAGCCAGCGTCGGAGCCAGATCAGTGATATCCTTGCCCGGCAAAATAACCCCAACCTCCTGCTCCAGAGTTCGCGCCAGCTCCTGCGCCTGACCCAAAAGCTCCAAAGAAACCGGGTTAAGTTCTCCATCTTGCGCTTCGGCCAACACCCAGACCCCGCGATAATCACCAAAATCGGGAATCGCTCGCGGAGCGATATCGGTTTTAATCGCATCCTGACGACACGCCTCAATACAGGCTCCGCAAGCCGTACAATGCTCCAGGATAACCGCTTTCTCACCACGCATCACCACCGCATCATAAGGACAAACCTTAAGACACCGCTGACAACCGTTACACAGTTCACTATTTACCCAGACACCCATGTGTCATCTCCTCCTAAAACAGATGCGCTTTGCGCACTTTTTCCAACAATACACTGACTGATCTGGGGACATCGCCATCCAGCAGTTCCCCGGCTCGTTTGGTTTTTGGAGAAAAGGTTTTGACCACCTGGGTTAACGAGCCTTCCATACCCAACTCATGGTTCAAAGCGCCGATATCAGCCGCATCCCAGATTTGAATCGGAGCATTTTCACGACAGGCGTCAATCAGGTTCCGCATAATCGGATAACGGGGTACTGTTGCAATCTTACTAACCGTAAACAGCGCCGGCAGGGTCAATAAAAGTCGCTCATAACCATCATCGTTACGCCGGGTTACAGTTATTTCACCCTTTTCGACCTTTTCAATATTATCGACATAACAGGCCTGCGGCAGATTCAAATATTCGGCAATTTGTGGGCCGGTCTGGGCCGTATCTCCATCAATCGCCTGATAGCCGCATAAAACCAGATCAAAATTACCGACCTT
>JAYEMC010000161.1:3123-3802 GCA_034717935.1 Pseudomonadota bacterium
TTTTCTATCGCTTTGCCCAGAGTGGTTGAGGTCGCCCAGGTGTCGGCTCCGGCAAAGGCTCGATCCGTCAACAAAACCGCCTCATCACAACCCATTCCCAAAGCCTCGGAGAGGACATCAACCGCCTGGGGCGGCCCCATGGAAACAACGGTTACCGTCGCCCGGCAATCATCTTTAAGTTTTAACGCCAACTCAAGAGCCTGACGATCATCGGGGTTAATAATACTCTCCACCCCTTCCCGAATCAGATTGCCGGTTTTACGATCAAGTTTAACCTCAGTCGTATCGGGTACCTGCTTGATTAAAACTACTATTTTCATATTAGTCTACATCCTGGTTAATTGATTTTTCAGAGTAATCCATATACTCCCACATTTCATTTTGATGGAGCCATCCAGTATCTGCATTTCTTCTTATGAATTCATCAGCATCAATGTCGTCAATAATTGGTGGTCTTTTAATTCTTTTCTGCTTGCCGTTAATAAAAATGGTCATATACTCATTTTGTCGTTTTTTCTTTGCTGTTTTTTCGACAGGTGTGAGTTTTTTCTTTTGTTTTGCCATACTGCTTCAAGGCTCCTTGCATAAATTCAGTCGCGTGAGAAGTGATTTCGCTCCATTCAGTTCCGAGAAAAAATAAATGTCCACACCCGTAAAAAAGATAGTTGCTTACTGGGCC
>JAYEMC010000162.1:0-3798 GCA_034717935.1 Pseudomonadota bacterium
GATGGTAGTTATGGCTGGCCGGACGCGGCTCCATTTGATGCAATTGTGGTTTCAGCCGTCGCTTCTGAAAAACCTCCATTCCCGCTTCTGCAACAACTGGTAGTTGGTGGTAAATTGGTGATTCCTCTGGCTACCGATAAGGGACAGTATCTTTATCGTATCACCCGGCACGGGGAAAATGATTTTCAAAGCGAGCGTCTATTGGCTTGCAGTTTTGTGAAATTGGTGGGGCGTGGCGGGAGAGGATAAACATATTTTTTTCGGCGGCGCTCTTGAGTCGTATCTTGAAGATATTCGCGGCATTCCTTTGCTTGACGAAGTCGAAGAGGTCGATCTTGCCAAGCGAGTTCAGAGTGGTGATGAAGAGGCTCGGAAAAAGATGATTGAGGCCAACTTGAGGTTGGTTGTTCACTTGGTCAAGCATTATCAGAATCGTGGTCTACCGACCGAGGATCTGATTGAGGAGGGTAATCTCGGCTTAATTCGGGCGGTCGAACGTTTTGACCCGAAATTTAAGTGTCGCTTCTCAACCTATGCTGTTTGGTGGATCCGTCAATATATGAGTCGGGCTCTGATCAGCCAAAGTAAAATTATCCGTTTGCCGGTTCATGTTGTCGATGAATTCAATACCTACATTAAGGGCCGACAGAAATATATTCGTGAATTTGGTCGTGAACCCAGTTTTGAAGAGGTTGCCGACTATATCGGTCATAAATTTACCTCCTTTACTCCCTCTTTGGCTCGGCTCAATAATCTTGTTACTCTGACTTCCGGCAGTAGTGCGAATGGTGATCGTAACTACGATGATGGGGGGAGCGGGACACTTTCGCTGGAACAGCTCGCAGATGACAAAAATGAAAATCCATTAGATAGTCTTGATCATGACCTGCGCCTGAAAATTATCCTCTGTTGGCTCGATGAATTGAGACCTAAAGAGCGTCTGGTGATAACCAAACGATATGGTCTATCTGAAGAAGAGGGTCAGACGTTGGAAGAGATCGGTGGGCAACTGAATCTTACCAGAGAGAGAATTCGTCAGTTGGAAAAAGCGGCTTTGCATCGTTTGAAAAAAATTGTTGATAGTTACAGTTACACGCTGGAAGATCTTCTATAATAATATTTATTTATTTTGTTATGATGAAATTACTGGGAAAAATTAACGATCCGAGCGATCTTAGGGGACTCAGGGTTGAAGATTTGCCGCATCTGGCGGCTGAAATTCGGAGTTTGATTATTGAGATCGTGGCTCGCAATGGCGGCCATCTAGCCTCATCTTTGGGCGTCGTTGAACTGACGATTGCCTTGCATTATGTTTTTGCAACTCCGCGTGATCTTTTAGTCTGGGATGTAGGTCATCAGGCTTATGCACATAAGATTCTTACCGGCCGGGCTCAGCGTTTTGCCAGCTTGAGGCAGGCTGGAGGGTTAAGTGGTTTTCCAAAAAGAGAGGAGAGTGAATACGATACCTTTAATGTCGGTCACTCCAGCACCTCTATCTCGGCCGCCCTCGGTATGGCTCTGGCGGCTGAGCAGTTTAAAAAACGCCAGCGCACGGTAGCCATTATCGGGGATGGTTCAATGACGGCGGGCTTAGCTTTCGAAGCGTTAAACCATGCCGGCTCCTTAGATCGTGATCTGATTGTCGTTTTGAATGATAATGAAATGTCGATCTCGCCAAATGTGGGAGCCATGTCAGCCTATCTCAACCGGATTCTAACCGGTTCTACAGTTAATCGCCTGCGTCATGATGTGAAATCGGTGTTGACCAATATTCCCAAGGTTGGCGATAGTGTTTTCAAGATGGTGAAAAGGGCTGAAGAGTCATTTAAAGGGTTTGTCATTCCGGTCGGGACTATTTTTGAAGATCTTGGTTTTCAATATGTCGGGCCGATGCCCGGGCACGATCTTGCCACCTTGATCGAAACATTTGAGAATATAAACCATCTCAATGGTCCGATTTTACTGCATGTGGTGACCAAAAAAGGTAAAGGATACGGCCCGGCTGAGGCCGATCCGGCGCTTTTTCATGGGATTGGCCCTTTCGATATCTCCAATGGTCGTAAACTTGGTTCAGAGAAAAAATCTCCCCCCAGTTATACGTCGATTTTCGGTCGCACTTTGACGACGCTTGCCGCTTTTGATGAACGGGTTGTCGGGATTACAGCGGCCATGCCGGCGGGAACCGGGGTTGAAATGATGGCCGAAAAATTCCCCGACCGGGTTTATGATGTCGGGATTGCCGAACAGCATGGGGTGACTATGGCTGCGGGTATGGCAAGCCGGGGATTGCGGCCTTTTGTCGCTATCTACTCGACCTTCATGCAGCGGGCTTTTGATCAGGTGTTACACGATGTCGCTTTGCAAAATCTGCCGGTTACCCTCTGTCTTGATCGGGCCGGTGTTGTTGGTGAAGACGGCCCTACTCATCACGGCACCTTTGATCTCTCATATCTCAGGATGATTCCCAATATGACGATTATGGCACCCAAAGATGAGAATGAATTTCAGCATATGCTCTTTACGACCTTAAAGATTGACGGGCCGACAGCGATTCGCTATCCGCGCGGCAGCGGTTTCGGTGTGGAACTGGATAAGGAGTTTAAAGAGTTGCCCCGAGGTAGTTGGGAGGTGTTACGACCGGGTCGGGATGCAGTTCTTCTGGCGGTTGGGTCCTGTGTTGCGCCGGCCTTGGCGGCGGCTGATCGACTTGCCTCTGAGGATGGGATTGAGTGTCAGGTGGTCAATTGTCGCTATGTGAAGCCTTTTGATGAAGAACTTTTACAAATTTGTTTAAATGATTTTAAATGGGTCTTTACCTTCGAAGAGAATGTGGTCGCAGGTGGTTTTGGTGGTGGCATTTTAGAGTTTATGGCAGCCGAAAATATTTGGTCGGCCCGCGTTGTAACCACTGGATTGCCCGACCGTTTTGTCCCGCACGGAACCCCGGCCCAGTTACATCATGACTTAGGTTTAGATAGCGCCGGCATCAGAAAAAAAGTTTTATTAATTTACTCCTGAAAGTTTGTCATAAAAAATAAGGGTTATTTCCAAGTAACTGCTTTTTTAGCCACAGACCCACACGAACCCACACGGACAGGGATTTTCCGTCTGTGTGGGTTCGTGTGGGTCTGTGGCTAATCTTTAAATAACTCATACGTTACTTCTTGATATGTGACTGCAGCAGCGGTCTGAGGTGCTATTCAGCAAGTTTTCCCGCAACTACCCGTTTCTGCTTTCTATTCCAGTAGTAGCCCTGTCCCAAGGGGTCAGTTGGGATTTCTGTAATCAGGTTGCTTTGTAATAACTCATCCAATTCATTGATCTGTCGATCTTTATTCTTTTCAAAAACTTTCGCTGCGTCCTGTAGCAGAGCAAGATCTTTCAAACGTTCAGCTTTTTTTTCATAGAGTATTTTTGTACTTCCCGGAGGCTGGTCGGCTGCCATTTTGCTCATCAAGGCTTGGGCCTGGTGATAGGCTCCTTGTTGGTTCAGGGTTTTTAAGAGGAGGGCGAAAAAAGTTTTTGGGGCGTCCGGTTTTTCTGCGGCCATGAGCAGGTAGCGGCTGGCGGTGGCGAAATCGTTTTGATAGAGGTAGAAATCATAGCCGAGCCAAAAGGGTAGCTCCCAACTTTCGGGAAAGGCGGCAATTCCTCTCTCGAGAATGGGCCGGGCCAGGATGATGTCATCGAAATCTTGAATCAGGCCCATACCGGAAAAGAGATAGGCATTGTAGTAGCGGGGGTCAAGCCTTGTGACGCGATCCATGATCGCATATTTCCAGGGGCTGTCGAGGGCGA
>JAYEMC010000163.1:0-3796 GCA_034717935.1 Pseudomonadota bacterium
CCAAAATCGGTCAGAGTTTGCAACACCGGCTCAAGCTCTTTGGCTTCGCGCTGATCACTAACCGCAACCTTCCAGCCCTGCTCCTGTAAAAGACGAGCAGCGGCAATCCCACTGATCCCCAATCCGACGACCAGAGCTTTTTTCTGAGAATTTTTTTGAGAACTATTATTCATCTTAACTTTAATGTGCTTAATGCAAAAAGAGCTAGAATCAGGGCGACAATCCAAAACCTAACGATTACTTTAGGTTCGGCCCAACCTTTCAATTCAAAATGGTGGTGCAAGGGAGCCATGCGAAAAACCCGCTTGCCGGTCAACTTGAAGGAGGCCACCTGGATAATAACCGACAGAGTTTCTAAAACAAAAATACCACCGACCAGAAAAAGCAAAATCTCCTGTTTGGTAACTGCTGCCACGGCGCCAAGTCCGGCTCCCAAAGCCAGGGAACCGACATCACCCATAAAGATCTCCGCCGGATAACTGTTAAACCAGAGAAAACCTAAGGCTGCACCAATCATCGCACCACAAAAAATTGCGGTTTCACCAACCCCGACGACATACTGAATCTGCAGGTATTCGGCTAACAAACGATGTCCGGCGACATAACTGAAGATCATATAAACGGCAAAGGCCACCAGTGAAGGACCCGTCGCCAAACCATCAAGACCATCCGTCAGGTTGACCGCATTCGAAGTGCCGACTACGACAATCGCCATAAACGGGATATAGAATAGTCCGAAATCAGGTAACATATGTTTAAAAAACGGTACGGTAAGAGTCGTGGAATAACCCGGCAGGAGATAAACTATAAAGGCAAAGATTGAAGCGACAATAAATTGAGACACAAGTTTCCGGCGGGCCGAGAGACCAGTCGAGTTACCTTTAACCAGTTTTCGGTAATCATCAACAAAACCGATTGCCCCAAAACTTAAAACCACACCCAGAACCAACCAGACATAAATTTCCGTCAGATCAGCCCAGAGCAGCGTTGCCACCGTTACTGAAAAAATAATCAGAACACCGCCCATGGTCGGGGTTCCCGACTTAATCAGATGGCTTTGAGGGCCATCATCACGGATCACCTGCCCAACCTGCAAATTCTTGAGCCAGACAATCACCTTAGGCCCGAGATAAAAAGCGATAAAGAGGGCGGTCAAAGCAGCATAAATGGCCCGGAAAGAGATATAGCGAAAGACATTAAATCCGGACCAAAAATGGTGCAGAGGGTAAAGAATATGGTAAAGCATCAAGCCGCCTCAAAATAATTTAAAAGAGGTTCAACAATCTTTTCCAGGGCCAGCCCCCTAGACCCCTTGACCAAAACCAAGGGTGCCGCCGGGAGACGTTGTTGCAACAATTTAAGAGCCTCGGCTTGAGCTCCATTCGGGAAAATAAAAATCCGCTGCGCCGGAAAACCGGCATCCTTGGCGGCGGCGGCCAGATCCTCAATGGCAGAACCCAGCAACACCAGAAGATCGGGCCGCAATTGGGCCACCCGCCGCCCGATCCGCTGATGCAGAGTCGGACTCTCTGAACCTAATTCGTTCATATCGCCCAAGACCAGGGCCAGAAAACGCTTTTCCCGCCGTTCACCAACTGCAGTCAAGGCCGCTTCCATCGAATCGGGGTTGGCATTGTAGGCATCATGGACTAAAATCCCGGCCCCTTTTCCGAGTTTATATTTTTCGAGTCGACCAGCCAGATTTTGAAAGTTTTTTAAGCTTTGGGCAACTGAGGTCGGGGTCACCTTCGGCAAACAAGTCCCGGCCGCCGCCGCCAGAGCCGCGTTCATCACATTATGACGACCCCAACATGGCAGTTTAATGGTTGTTTTTTCATTACCTTTGGCGAAAGCAAAGCTTAAACCCTCCGGCGTCAACCAGATTTCAGAAGCTTTAACTAAGGCCGGAACCACCCCTGTGGCCCCGTGGCAAGTAACCGGCAGCAGGGCAATTTCATCCGGCAAACGTTCACTTACAACACCCGGCACCAGTTTTGCGAGATATGGATCGTCGGCATTATAGATCACCGTACCACCCGGCTTAATATCTTTTATTACTTCACACTTGGCCCGAGCCACCGCTTCAAGTGAACCCAAACCCTGAAGATGGGCCGCCGCGACATTGGTCAACACGGCATAATCGGGCCGGGCGATAGCTGTAAGCGCCGCAATTTCTCCCGGTTCATTCATCCCCATCTCTAAAACTACCACCTGACAGTCGTCAGGCATGGCGAAGATAGTCAAGGGCAAACCGATCCGGTTATTGAAGTTTCCAGCCGTTTTATGGAGGTGAAAATGTGGGTTCAGAAGATGGGCCAACATCTCTTTGGTCGTCGTTTTTCCGTTGGAACCGGTCACCGCAATGACGATTGGCGCGACTCGCTCAAGCCGGGCCTGGGCCAGTCGGCCCAAAGCGACCAAACTATCTCTAACCGGCAGAAAAAGAGTCTGCGAATAGCGTTGGACCAGATTTAAAAACCCTGAAAATCCTTCTTCAAGCACGACGGCGACAGCTCCGTTAGCAATCGCCTGATCGATATAATCATGACCATCAAAATGCTCGCCCTGCAACGCGACAAAAAGTTCACCCTGGCAAAGTTTGCGACTGTCGGTGGTGATTCCGGTTAGATCAAAACCAAGATCAAATTTTTGACAACTCGGCAAAGCCTTGACCTGAAGCAGGTCGGCCAGTTGCCCGAGTTTCCAGCAATGATTTCGCCTCTCACACATCATTAGATCTCACTACTTAGATGGAAAACAAAATCAAGACCGGGCTCTAATGTCGTTCCCGGCAGGGGTCTCTGGGAGACAATCCGCCCCGAGCCCGAAATTTTGACACTGCCCCGATAGCTGCCGATGAGAATTAACGCATCCCGGATCGTCCGGCCGGTAAAATCGGGCATCACGTTTGCTACCTGGGTTGCGTTTACGATAAAGTTTTCAACTCTTTCGCCCCCATTCTCAGCCACGGAGCAACCAATCTCTTCTTCCTCGTAATCAGGCATGGTGAGCGTGGCAAACTCGGCTTGGGAAGCATAATTAAGATAACTTACCAGATGACGGTTGATCCGCTGAAAGACCGGAGCGGCAACCATACCACCATAAATTGAACTGCGGGGCTCATCGATCATGACATACACAATCTTGCGTGACTGACCCTTGGGCGGATCAACATACCCGATAAATGAGGCCCAGTAGTCCTTATGAGAATAGCTCTTTTTAGAAAAATCAAATTTTTGTGCAGTTCCGGTTTTCCCCACCACTCGGAATCCGGGAATCCGGGCTTGAGGCGCGGTACCATCATCTTCGACCACCAGAGCCAAAGCCCGATCAACCTGTTGCGCCACCTTGGAACTACAAGCCCGTAATGATTTTTTGGCCGAGGGCTCATAGACCGTCCAACCCGCCCCGTTGACAATTTTAGCCACCAGATGCGGAGTCACCCGATGCCCCCCATTGGCCAGAGCCGCATAAGCGGCCACCAGTTGAACCGAGGTCGCGGATACGCCCTGACCAAAAGCGAGATTACAAAGATCAATGGGCCGCCATTTATGCCAGGAGCGTAAACGACCGGAAGGCTCATGAGGATAATCTATGCCGCTGCAAGAACCAAAACCGAAGTTTTTTAAAACCGCATAAAAACGCTCAGCGCCGATACGATCGACAATCTTTGAACAACCGATATTACTGGAATATTTAAGCACCTCGTCAAGACGCAAGAGACCATATTCGTGGGTATCATGAATTGTTCGACGGCCGACTTTAAATTTCCCCTCTTCACAATCAATAAGATCGT
>JAYEMC010000164.1:0-3773 GCA_034717935.1 Pseudomonadota bacterium
CATGGCGGTTTTGCCGATGAGCTTTTGTCTGAGGGTGGTTCTGTGGCAAAGTTGGTTGCTGATCTGGGCTCCGATGAGGATTTGCCGCTAAAGCAACTGGGTCTTTTACATGAAAAGGAGCTGGCAGCACTGCTTTCAGTCGGAGCGGAAAAGTTATCTCTTTTGGCGGCGCGCCAGCCAACACCGGTTAAGGCAGATCTGTTGCAACTTTTAGCGAAACTTCATGGTGGTTTTGCTGATGAGTTGTTGTCTGAGGGGGGGGCTGCGGCGAAGTTGGTTGCTGATTTGGGCTCCGATGAGGGTTTGCCGCTAAAACAGCTAGGCCTTTCACATGAAAAGGAGCTGGCAGCGCTGCTTTCAGTTGGGGCGGACAAGTTATCTCTTATGGCGGCGCGCCAGTCAACACCGGTTAAGGCTGATCTGTTGCAACTTTTGGCAAAGCTTCATGGCGGTTTTGCTGATGAGTTGCTGCCTGAAAGCGGTTCTGAGGTGAAGTTGGTTTCTAAATTGCAAACCGGGCTTCGCTCTCTGGTCGACATGGTTGAGTTGAACCAGTATCTCAATAATCCCGGTTTACGGAGTGAGGATGATCTCATTTTGCTCTTACCGTTGTGGGGTTGGGGGAGTGTCAGTGATCTCTGGTTGCGTCTGAGGCGGGATGGAGGGGAGGTAGAAACCTCCGCAGGAAATCTTTATACCATGATGCTCTACCTCGATCTTGAGGGACTTGGTCCTTTGGGTGCGCAGGTTGTGGTTGGTTCTCAGGAATTGCAGGTGAAGTTGATGGTGGTTGGGGATGAGTCCGCTCAGTACGTGCGGGAGTTGTTGCCGGAGGCTAGACAACCGCTGCGTTCCCGTTTTCCCGGTGGCGTTGGTTTGGTGGTGGAGAGCGTAGGGCTAAATGGGGTTGAAGCGTTTCGTCAGAGGGCCTTTCTCGCATCGTTGCCGCCGCTCTTTAAGGCTTCAGGGTAATAATCTCTTGCAAAGAAAGCTATTCTGTTTTAAGTGTAACCAACTCTTTTCACTTTTATAAGGTAACAAAATCATGATCGTTACTTGCCCACGCTGTTTGACGAAATTTAATCTGCCTGAGGGGAAGTCGGTATCCGGGGCTGAGCTTAATCTCCATTGTTCACGTTGTGGATGGGACTTTTTCTTTTCACCTCAACCTTCAGATCTGGAAGGTGTTCAGGATATCTCTGAAATGTCGTTAGCGCCGGAGGTGGGAGAACTTGAAAAGGTCGCCGGGGAGGCGACCGATTTTGAAGGACTTGAAGATGAAGTCAGTTTGGATGAAGGGAACTCGGACGTAGTTGTGCCAACTGAGGTGAAAGATGAAGCAGCATCGCTTGAAGTCTCTCCGGCAGATGTCGAAGATGCTGACGATTTTATCGAAGAAGTTTTTGATGACTCGATTTTTGAGCTGGCGGATGATTTTGATGACGATGAAGTTTCATTAAATAACGATGCACCTGCAACTTCCGAAGAGACTTTAGAGCCGACAAAAAAGAGTGAGGATGGAGGTGATGAGCTTAAGGTCGAAGGGTTGGCTTTGGATATTGACGATCTCAATCTTGACGATATCGAATTTGATAGTTTTGATGATGAACCTGATAGCGTAAGTGAAATTAAAGAGATTTCAGAAGAGATACAAAATGAGCGTCCGACCCAACTTGATGATGGTGATCTTGATAATCTCATCAATCAGGTTGATGAACAGCCTAAAACCGCAGCGGCTACGATAGCCAAAGAGGGGCGTACAAAAGAGCTCGGTAAACAGATTGACGTTGAACCTTCAGTAGAGAGTTCGGGAGCTTCTCCAGTCCAGGGAAAATCTTCTAAAAATACCAATAAAAAGCGCAACTTCATTCTGGTCTTCTCATGTTTTGTAGCTCTGAGTCTGGCTTTGTGGGCCGGTTACGGACTTTGGCAGCGTTTTTCGGTTGATATGGTAAAACATATTAAACTGATAGAGGTCGAGAACCGGCGCTTGCGGCTCTCTTCCGAGCGTACTGTCATTGTTATGCGGGGCAAAGTTGTTAACAGTTCTCCCAAGTTGGTGACTGACCTTAAGCTTACCGGGGTTCTTCTGGATGAGGCGGGCCAAGTCGCAGCCAAGGTTGTAACTGCCGGAGGGGTCAGTTTTTCTGAAGAGGAGCTTGATCGATTGGATGCCGGCAAGTTGGCGATGCTCGAAAACACCTCTGTTACTCTGGCCGCTCATGGTGGTGAATTACCATTTATGATCGCCTTTTATGATTATCCGGAGAAGGTCAGTGAATGTTATGTTGAATTGACCTCCTTTAAGGTAAAGAAAGGCCGCCGACCGTAAAAAAAATTATGATGCGACAAATTATTTTTTATAGAAGTTTAGGCTTTATCATTTTCTGGTTTTTGGGAATAGCTCTGCTCTTAAGTTGTGGGACTGCCAAGGTGTCGGAGCGTCAAGTCTCCATGACTCTGACAAAAACTGCAACTTCACTGGATCGCCCGATATCGCCAGCCGCCTACTACTATTTTTCGGTTTACAACTGGTTGCGATATCAGGATAATAAAGAGGCACGGGCCGCAGCCTTGACTAGTTTGCAAAAAGCGGTTCAGGCTGATCCCGAATCTGCCTATCTGCGTCTTGAATTTGCCGATCTTTTGGTTAAGGGGATGAAAATTGAGGAGGCGCATGCTCAGGCCGGGGTAGCCTTGGAGCTTGATCCAGGCAATCGTCGGGCGCGCCATCTTCTGGCGGGAATCTATACTCTGACCGGCAAGCATGAAGCAGCGATTATCCAATATGAAAGTTTGATAGTCGAAGAACCCGACAACAGTGAGGCGATTTTTTATCTGGTCGCCCTCTATGTTGAAACCTTAAAGTATGAGAAAGCCCTTGATCTCTTGCAGGAGTATCGTAAAGAACGTCCGGGTGATGTTTTTGGCCCTTTTTATCTGGGTAAGGTTTACGCTGAGCTAAAACTCTATAAAGAGGCTGAGCGTTATTATAATGAAGCTCTGGAGATTGATTCGGAGATGCCTGATGCCTGGCTTAGTTTGGGCTTGATTTATGAATTTACTGAACGTCGTAAAGATGCGGTTAAGGCCTACCGGAGACTTTTGGAAATAGATGGTGATGATCGTCAGGCTTTGGAAAGGCTGGGTCAGCTGTTGGTTGGTGATGGTAATCTCGAAGCTGCCTTGGAAATTTTTCAGCGTCTTCAGAACCAGGGTCGGGTGCCCGTCAGCATTGATGTCAAGATTGCCCTGATCTATTTTCAACAGGGTAAATACCAGGAAGCAGCCAAGCTTCTGGAAAAATTGCACGCAAAGCACCCCGAACAGTCTCGTATAACTTTCTATCTGGCTTCCAGTTTAGAAGCTCTGGAACGTCAAGAAGAGGCTTTGCAGCTTTTTCTCTCAATCCCTGAGTCGGATGACCTTTTTTATGACGCCCGTATCCATTCCGCTTTTCTTTATGAAGAGGGAAAAGAGTTTATGGCCTGCGAAAATATTTTACGAGAGTTGATTGTTAGCTACCCGGAAAAGGCCGGGATTTATCGTATGCTTGCATCTCTGCGCCAGAAACAGGATGATGATCAGGGGGCCTTACAGATTCTTCAGGAGGCTTTAGCTCAGCATCCGGATGATTACAAGCTTCGTTTTGCTTTGGGGGTGGTCTATAACGATCTTGGGCAGGCGGTGGACAGTGTTGCGGTTATGCAGGCCCTGCTTAAGGAAAATCCAGATGATGCGACAGTCTTAAATTTTATCGGCTATACCTATGT
>JAYEMC010000165.1:0-3770 GCA_034717935.1 Pseudomonadota bacterium
CACTGAGCCGGAAGCCAGAGGTTAAACTTTTACGCGGCCGGATTACGGTGACGGTTCGGGAAAGATCCGGTAAGCGGATCAAAGCGCTACTTTATGAGTGGTACAACAAGAGAGCCCGCGATTTTTTCAACCGGCGTCTTGACTCCTTGTTGGAACAGACCTTGTGGGTTGACAGGCCCCCGCATATTCGCCTGCGGGCCATGAAAACCCAATGGGGGAGTTGTTCGCCCGGCGGCATCCTGACGCTTAATCCGCATCTGGTCAAAGCCCCCCGCGAGTGCATTGACTATGTTATCCTGCATGAACTCTGCCATCTTGCCGAACATAATCACAGTGACAAATTTTATCGTCTGATGAATCAGATTATGCCAAGATGGAAGCCGCTCAAAGAGCGGCTGGATGGGCTGGCGGGCAACCTCCTAGCGGAGAGAGAAGAGGGCATAGAGGCTGAAAAGGTAGACGCCGACAACCAGCAGGGAGTCGATTGGCCAGCGGCCGGCAATGCGTTTTTCGGAGGCGTAATGACCGGCAAAAAGATAGAGTCCGGTCATCAATAAGCCGATGGCGGCGATGAGACTCTGGCTGGGGGAGGCGGCGGCAAAGATTGAGGAGCGGAAATAGAAGAGGTCGGCGACGGCGAGGATCATAACATTAAAAATGTTACTGCCGAAAATATTGCCCGCTGCCATGGAAAAACTGCCGATGCTGACGGCGCTGAAAGTGACAATAATTTCGGGTAGCGACGTGGCCACGGCGAGCAGGCTGTTGCCGACAAAAGTGGTACCCCAACCGGTAATTGTGGCGATATGCTCGGCGCTGGCGGCCAGCGTCATTGAAGCCGCGACAATAATGCCGGCATTGATTAAAAGGCTGCGTTTAAGTTCTTGAGGGATAACCTTGATTGGAGTGTCTGGAGCAGCTTCCTGGTTGGAATTGCCGGAGAATTGAAAACGATGCAGTTTCTGCAAGCCGATAATATAGGCTGTGGCAATTATCAGAGAAAAAAGATCAATGTGGAAGATGTGCCAGAAGCCTTGTCCGGCAAGTCCCATCAGGGCCAGGCTGATGATAATCAGGGAGAGGTAAGCGGTTAGTTGGTTCTCTTCGTCGAGCTTGTGGCGGGGTTGACCGGTGGGTTGAATAAGGGCAAGATTTAGAAGCGCCAGGATCGCCAGATTGGCTGCATTACTGCCGAAGATATTGCCTAAAGCCAGGTTCGGGGCATTGCAAAAAAGAGCGGCGCTGACCGTACTTACAAGTTCCGGCAGCGATGTAACAAAGCCGAGCAGAATAACCCCGATAAATCCCCGGCTTATTCCGGTTTCCTCAGCTAACTGATCTGCGGATTTAGTTAATCGTTGGCCGGAAATAAGAACCGCAAGTGCCGCACAGAGAAAGATAAGCCAGATCATATTTAATTTTTCAGAGTAATAGTAAAAAGAAAAGTAACTATTCAGCTACCTACCATAAAGCAACAGCAAACAGTGCAAATATCGCTTCGCCCACTTCGAGGGGGACATGGCTCAGCTCGCCACGGGCTGAAGCCCGGTCTGGAGGCATGTCCCCGCATCGAGATAGTTTGAGAATGGTACGTAGAATAGTTACAAAGAAAAAAAGAGCCCGGTAATAATTACCGGGCTCCTGACAATCTATTGCTTTACATCAAAACGGCGGGATTATTCGCCCTTATCTTCGTCTTCTTCTTTTTCGGTTTCAGTCTCTTCCGGGGCCTCGGTTTCAGCAGTCTGTGCTTCCTCGGCTTCGGGAGTTTCAGTTTCTACGGTATCAGCCTCTTCTTCGACTTCAACCGCAACAACTTCCTCCGGAGTGTCGGCCGTAACTTCCACTTTTTCTTCACCAGTCTCTTTCTGCTTGTCGGTGGCTAGTTGTAGCATTTCTCCTAAAGAGACCTTACCTTTCTGGAAACTGTCGGTGATGTATTCTCCGCTCTCCATCTTCTCTTTCTCATCAAGGAAAGCCTTGATACTCAAACCGATCTTGCGGTCTTCGTTGTTGATGTTCAAGACCTTGGCGGTTACGCTATCACCAACCTTGAGAACATCATCGGCCTTTTTCTCTTTGTCGGAGGTGATCTCCGAGATGTGAACCAGACCTTCAACCCCATCCTCAAGTTCAATGAATGCACCAAAGTCGGTAATGTTGGTAACCGTACCGGTAACCTGGTCATTGGTCATCAGTTTTCCGCTGATACTCTTCCAGGGATCCTCATTGAGTTGTTTGATGCCGAGAGAAAAGCGTTGATTGGCGGTGTCGAGGTTAAGGACAACAGCCTGGATGGTTTCCCCTTTTTTGTAGATCTCGCCCGGGTGTTTAAGGCGTTTACTCCAGGAGATATCAGAGATGTGAACGAGACCGTCAATATCATTCTCGATGCCGACAAAGAGACCGAAATCGGTGATATTTTTGATCTCACCCTCAATCTTGGTGCCGATCGGGTATTTATCGATAAGGCTGTCCCAGGGATTGGGCTCGACCTGTTTCATGCCGAGGGAGATGCGGCGTTTTTCGGGGTCAATGCTCAAGACTACGGCATCAATCTCGTCACCGACATTAACAATCTGGGTCGGATGTTTGATCTTTTTGGTCCAGGACATCTCAGAAACGTGAACCAGACTTTCAATGCCCTCTTCAATTTCGACAAAGGCACCGTAATCCTTAATACTGATTACCTTACCGGTGACTTTGGTGTCGACCGGATAGTTTTCAGCCGCTTTGGTCCAGGGATCTTCTTTGAGTTGTTTGATGCCGAGGGAGACCCGTTGCCGTTCCTGATCATATTTGATGATCTTGACATCGATAGTCTCGCCGACGTTTATGCGTTCACTCGGGTGGTTGACTCGGCCCCAGGAGATGTCGGTAATGTGCAGGAGTCCGTCAAGACCGCCCAGATCAATGAAAGCGCCGTAGTCGGTGATGTTTTTGACAACACCTTCGATGATCGCGCCCTCCTGGAGTTTGTCGAGGAGCTGCTCCTTCATTTTCTCGCGGCTCTCTTCGAGGACAGCCCGGCGCGATATAACAACATTATTGCGTTTCTGATTATGTTTGAGAATCCGGAATTCGTAGCGTTCGCCAATCAATTTGTCGAGGTTGCGAACCGGCTTGAGATCGATCTGGGAGCCTGGCAGGAAAGCTGCAACTCCAATGTCGACGGAAAGGCCACCTTTGACCTTGCTCGTAATCACGCCTTCAATAGTTTCGTCGTCGTCGGCAATTCGTTTGATCTCTTCCCAGACTTTCATTCGTTCAGCTTTGGTGCGAGAAAGCTGGATATTGCCGTGTTCATCCTCGTAGCGTTCGAGAAATACGTCGACTTCATCACCTGCAGCTACCGTGCATTCGCCATTGGCGTCACGAAACTGGTTGATTGGGATGTGCCCCTCGGATTTGTAGCCGATATCGATAACGACGTTATTATCGGAAACCAGAACTACGGTTCCGCTAACCAGTCCACCGACCTTGACATCTTTACCTTTAATACTCTCTTCAAACATGGCGGCAAAGTCTTCGTCAAAATCTTCTTCGCCGAAACCTTCCTCATCCTCAAGATCGTTCTCTTGCTCGAAGGTTTCGTCCATTGCTGCTACCATTGTCATCTCTTCCTGATCCGTGTTGCTTTCCGGGCTGCTTTCTGGGCTGTTGGTGATGTTGTTTTCTGTCATTGGTTAAAATTTAACCCCCTGTTAAATTTGGTTGGCCTAGTTGTGTACCATTTCAGAGCCTGTTCAAATTACTCTTAAAATAGTACC
>JAYEMC010000166.1:0-3759 GCA_034717935.1 Pseudomonadota bacterium
AATCGTCACTATCAGGAGGCTGCCCGAGAATGCCATTTTTCCCCAGCTCTTCGTTATTTTTTGAAAATAATGCTCAAAATACTAGATGTATGTCTGCGCTTATTTACAAAAAATGCCTCGATCTGATAAAAAATTTCTATTCTCGTGCAGCCTTCTAGGCTTACTCCTATTTATAAAAAGAGGTCAAGAGTAAAGTGCTCTCCCGGCTCAATTATCTCGCAAACTGGCGGCCGCCGGATTGCGTAGCTGTTTCAGTTGCATATCAATTTCAGCTAACGGTAACGAAGCCGGAGAAGCCAGTGTGGCACTACGTACCAAAGCTTCCGGACGATTCTCATATATATGAAAACCATTCTCAAAAAGACCCATCCGTACTGCCGTGGCCGTAGAATAGGTGGTCACCAGAAGATCAGAAGCGCCAACCCGTTTCAATTCGGCAAAATATTCACGGGTCCAGAGTTGATGATTGTGGGTCGGGCTGAAAGGATCGTGAAAAACAATATCGACCGGGCCGGCAAATTCAGTAAGCCAGCTGCGGGCATCAACAGTGAAAATCTCGATTGAGAGCCCTGAGCTCTCGTAACAGCGGTTTTCGGCAACCGCTCTGATAATCGGGCCAAGCCCGCAAAACTCATCAGGATAAGAGAAATCGATCAAGCTGGAGAGTAGGGCCTCGTCATGCTCGGGTGATATGATCCGCAAATGCCCGGTATATTTTTGCCGGGAGAGGTACCAGGTCAGAGCAAAAGTGTTATAGCCAAGACCAAAACAGAGATCAAGAACGGTAATCTTTTTGCGCCCATCAATCCGATATTTCCAAGCCGGCAGAACATGCTTGTGAAGAGACTCGCTGAAGGCACCGTCTTTGGTAGAGTGGTAATGCTCACCAACACTTTCACAATAGAGCGTCCGACTGCCATCGCCGGTAATAATGTTATCTGGCAAAAACACTCCTTAAAGAATATGAATAGTTACAAACAATTTTTCATTGATTTGAAAGTCTTTTTCTGCAATAATTCATTTTACTGTAAGTAAATATCAATATCAAATTTCACTCATAGTGGTTAATTTTTATGACTGAGGTCTGCAACTCGCTGTTCAAAAAACCTTATTTAGACCCAAACTGCACCAGATCAGGCTGGCATCATACTTGAAGTACTTTGTTAGATAATCTAACAAGAAACATAAGGAGAATACAAATGAAATTAAAACAGGTCTCTATTTTTCTCGAAAACTCACCCGGACGACTCTATGAAACGACCCGGGCTTTAGGTGATGCCGGCATCAATCTGCGCGCTTTGACCTTAAATGAAGCGGTCGATTTCGGAGTTCTGAGACTGTTGGTCTCAAATATCACCAAAGCCAGGCAAATCCTGATGGGAAAACAATTTCCGGCCCGCATCGACGATGTCGTCGCAGTTGAAATAAAAGATGAGGCCGGCAGTCTGGCCGAGATTCTGGAACCATTGAAAAAGCAGAATATCAGTGTTCGCTACATGTATGCTTTCAGCGGCCTTGACAATAAACAAGCAGTTATGATCTTCTGTTTTTCCGATATGGACAAAGCGATTGAAATATTGAAAGAAAACAACTGCACCCTGTTGTCAGCTGAAGCCTTCGGCATGCTGGAAAATGTCGATTAAAACAAACAGCAGACTGTTTGAAACAACTCCAATCAACACCGGATAATTCCGGTCTACAGAATGAGGAAAAATATAATGACTCAGAAAAAAGAGTTTAAAAAGTTTGCCGTTATCGGCGCCGGACCAGTCGGCTGTATTGTCGCTGCTTACCTGGCCCGTGGTGGTTATGAAGTCACCTTGTGCGATATTATGCCGGAATTGGTCAACGCGGCAATTGACCCTGGAATCAAAATTGACGGTACCGAAGAACTCGAACAGAAAGTGAGCCGTGCCATTACTAATATCGATGATCTGGCCTCCGATCCCCCCGATGTCATTATCATTACCGTCAAAGCTACGGTTCTCCACTTGATCGCTTCGGCCATCGAAGGCTTTTTCCATAAAGATATGTATGTTGTCAGCTGGCAAAACGGCATTGATACAGAGCTAATCCTGGCTGAAACTCTGGGCCGAGACAATGTTCTCCGGGCAATTGTCAATTACGGCTGCGGGCTGGTCAAGCCCGGCCATGTCCATCTCGCTTTCCACCATCCTCCACATCTTCTGCAGGAACTCGAACCAGCCGGCAAAGAGGCGGCTTTAGCAATTGCCGCAGCCCTGACCAAAAGTGGATTACCGACCGAGCGGACTGAAACAATTGTCGATATGGTCTGGCGCAAGTCGATTATGAATGCCTGTATGAATCCAGTCTGCGCCGCTACCGGTCTGACTATGGCTGAAGTGATTCGCGACCCGATCGTCTTTCAAATAGTTGACAATTTGGTCAAAGAGAGTGTACAAGTGGCCCGCGCCAACGAGATCTCTTTAGGTTGGAACTACTACCCTTACGCCATCAACTACATGAAAAATGCCGGCGACCACAAACCCTCGATGCTAGTTGATATTGAGATGAAACGACGCACGGAAGTCGATTTTATTAATGGTAAAATTGTCGAATATGGCCGCCAGGCTGATATCGAAACCCCCTACAACTTGATGATCAGAGCCCTGGTTAAAGCGTTGGAACCTAAATGAAAAAGAGTTATTATGAATCGTGATTTTTATTTACAATTTCTAAACACCTGTTCTCAAGATCAGGGAAGTTTAGAGACCTTGCAAACCCTGATTGAAGAACACCTTAAAAGCCCGGTCGAATTGATGATCCGGGTCAAAGGCGAGCAGGGTCTGCCAATTATTACCGTCCAACTTAAAGAGGGCAGCCGGATTGTCCACCCGCAAGGCGGGATGGCAACAATTCCGGCTGCATTCGATGATGAGAAGATCAAACTTATTCCGATCTTCATCTATGAAACCGAAGAGATTGAAGGACGTTTTCTCGATTATGAAGCCGCTCATATCGCCGCATTACTTGATCGTGAAGGGGAATATGAACACTATAAAAAGTTCTTGTTTAACGCCCCAAACGCAAGCTCTGAGTACGCAGAAAAACTTGATTATTTGCGCCATATTGCCCGGCGTATCCTGATTCATGACCAGACCGCCTTCTTTTTCCTTCATCCCGGTAAAGAGCAAGAAACGGTTCGCACCCTGGTTCTTTACCAGCTTGGTGAACGCCTCTCCTGGTATCTTAACAAACTTGAAATAGATCAGGAGAAGGTGGTCGACGACCTCTGTTTGACCCTCGATGAATTTGCCGCTAATGACCCATTTTATAAAGATTTCGATGTCAGTGGTTACTTCAGGCAAACGTTGGTCGCATTAACCATGTTTTAAGATTATCAATCAATGCCTAAAATATCAATAATTGGGGCCGGTTTAGCCGGTTGTGAAGCGGCCTGGCAATTGGCTGAGCGGCAGATTCCGGTTACCTTGTATGAGATGAAGCCTGAGCGCTTCTCCCCGGCGCACTCTAATCCTGACTTTGCCGAACTGGTCTGCTCCAACTCGCTTAGGGCTAATCTGCCTACCAATGCCGCCGGTCTCCTGAAAGAGGAGATGCGCACGATTGGTTCTCTGATCATGACGGCAGCGGAAAAAAGCAAAGTTGCGGCCGGTAATGCCCTGGCTGTCGATCGTCAGGCTTTTGCCCGCGAGATTACTGAAAGAATCGAAGCCCATCCCCTGATTACGACAATTCGTCAGGAAGTTACGGCATTACCACAAGAAGGCATTGTCA
>JAYEMC010000167.1:0-3735 GCA_034717935.1 Pseudomonadota bacterium
CCGGTGATAATGTCGGCATCCTTTTGCGCGGTAAAAAGCGGGAAGAGATTGTTCGCGGCCAGGTTTTGGCGGCTCCGGGCAGCATTACTCCGCATACCAAGTTTAAAGCTGAGGTCTACATCCTGACAAAAGAAGAGGGCGGACGTCACACCCCGTTTTTTAAAGGTTATCGACCTCAGTTCTATTTCCGGACAACCGATGTTACGGGTACGGTCGAGCTTCCTGAAGGCGTCGAGATGGTAATGCCGGGCGATAATATTACGGTTGTTGGTGAATTGATTACGCCGATTGCTATGGAAAAAGAGTTACGATTCGCAATTCGTGAAGGCGGCCGTACCGTTGGGGCTGGCGTAGTTAGCGAAGTTATTGAATAGAAACATTACAACCAGAGGTTTTTGTCGGGTCGTTAATATTTAATACGATCATTGATAAATCACAAGAGCCCTTGAGGTAGTAAAAAGATGAGTATAGCAAGCCAGAAAATCAGAATCAGACTGAAGGGCTATGACCATAAGATACTGGATCAGTCCGTAGGCGAGATTGTTAACACTGCCAAACGTACAGGAGCAGTCATCGCCGGACCGATTGCCTTGCCGACGATGATAAATAAGTTTTGTGTGTTGCGTTCACCGCATGTCAATAAGAAGTCACGTGAGCAGTTTGAGATGCGAACCCACAATCGATTGATCGATATCCTTGAGCCGACCCAGCAAACTGTTGATGCATTAATGAAGCTGGATCTTTCGGCCGGCGTTGATGTTGAGATTAAGCTGTAAGAGAAGTTTGATCGGGTTATATCTTCAAGAGTGATTGATAATATATAGGTTTAATGATGGCTGAGATACAAGAATTATTAGCTAAAAAAGTCGGCATGACGCAGCTCTACAATGAATTGGGAGAGCTGGTGCCGGTAACCGTGTTGGCGGTTGGACCTTGCACCGTGGTGCAGGTTAAAACCGCTAAAAAAGATGGCTATAGCGCTGTGCAGCTGGGTTTTGATGAAAAGCCTATGCCGCGCGCCAATCAACCGCAGATTGGACATTGCAAAAAAGCCGGCAAAGGTGTTTTCTATCATTTGCGTGAAGTATTAGTTGATGATGAAAATAGTTTTCAGCCCGGTGATGTTTTTACTGCCGATCTATTTAGTCCTGGCAACTTGGTGACCGTTACCGCAAAAAGCAAGGGTAAAGGTTTTGCCGGAGTTATGAAACGTTATGGTTTTAAAGGGCAGCCGGCTACGCACGGGGCTCACAAAAACCACAGGTCAGGTGGTTCGATTGGTACTTCAGCCTATCCTGGACGGGTTTATCCTGGTAAAAAGATGCCGGGCCAGATGGGTAACGCTAAGGTTAGTGTTAAGAACCTGACGGTAGTTCAGGTTCAACCTGACCAAGGTTTGATATTAGTTAAAGGTGGCGTACCCGGTTCCAAAAATGGTCTGGTGACCATAAAAAAGATTAAATAAGATTAACGATATTTCTGGTGCCGGAAATGGTCGGAGAATAAAATGGCAAAAATTGATATATATAATTTGCAAAAAGAGAAGGTTGCTGAAACCGAGATTGACGATGCGGTTTTCAATGCTGAGATAAAAGAGCATCTGGTTCGCGATGTGGTCGTTTGGCAGCTTGCCAAGCGGCGGCAGGGAACGGCTGCGACCAGGAACCGGTCTAAGGTAAAAGGTGGCAGCGCCAAACCTTGGCGGCAGAAAGGTACGGGACGCGCGCGAGCTGGTACCAGTAGGTCTCCGATCTGGCGGGGCGGTGGCGTAATTTTCGGGCCCCAGCCACGTGACTACGGCTATCGGTTGCCTAAGCAAATCCGTCGACAGGCCCTGATTTCAGTACTGACACAGAAATTTCAGGAAGGTAAACTTCTTGTATTGCAGGACTTAAATCTTGAGACCGTCAAGACCCAGAGAGTTGCTGAACTATTGAAAACTTTTGGTGTCAATAAGGCTATATTAGTGGCCGAGGATAATCGAGAGCTTACCCTCTCGGCTCGTAACCTGCCTGGCGCTTTAGCTGTTAATCAGAATGGAGTCAATGTTTACGATCTGCTTAAATATGACTATCTGATGGTTACAGATGATTCACTGAAAAAGATTGAGGGGGCCTTACAGAAATGATATCCAGCACCTATTACGATATAATTCGTTATCCTGTATTGACGGAAAAATCCATGCTGGCCTATCAGATGTCTCGCCAGTGTACCTTTACAGTTGATCGCATGGCTAACAAGGTGGAAATACGCAAGGCTGTTGAGAGTCTCTTTAAGGTCAAAGTCGATGATGTACAGACGATTCGGACCAAAGGTAAAAAGAAGAGAGTTGGTAAAACCATGGGCAAAAGAGCGGACGGCAAAAAGGCGATAGTGACACTTAAGCCGGATCAGAAGATTGAAATCTTTGAGGGTGTATAGAGGCAGGATAGCTCGTTGGTAGAGAGAAAGTAATTAGCGAACGAATTATCTGAAAGGTTATAAAATGGTACTGAAAAAATATAATCCGACATCTCCGGGACGTCGTTTTCAAACATCTTCTTCATTTGATGAGATAACTACTGGTTCCCCTGAAAAAAGTCTCCTGGCTCCGCTTAATAAAAAAGCGGGTCGTAACAATACCGGTAGCATAACCGTTCGACACCGGGGTGGTGGAGGCCGAAATAAATATAGAATTATCGATTTTAAACGCGATAAAACCGGTATGGGCGCAACCGTTAAGACGATTGAGTATGATCCTAATCGTTCCGCCCGGATTGCCCTTCTCCAATATGCTGATGGCGAGAAACGATATATCCTTGCTCCGGTGGAGATCAAGGTTGGAGATCTGCTGGAAGCGGGTGAGAATGTCGATATTAAGCCGGGAAACTGTCTGCCTCTCAAAGACATGCCGCTTGGTAGTCTTATTCATAATATTGAGATGAAGATCGGTAAGGGCGGGCAACTGGTCCGAAGTGCAGGCTCATATGCTCAGCTGATGGCGAAAGATGGTCACAAGGTGCAGATTAAATTGCCTTCCGGTGAAGTACGTTATATTCATCAGTTATGTCGAGCCACTTTGGGACAGTTGAGCAATCCCGAACATGATAATATCTCAATTGGTAAAGCAGGTCGCAGTCGTTGGCTGGGACGTCGCCCCAAGGTTCGAGGTGTTGCCATGAATCCGGTTGATCATCCGCATGGTGGTGGTGAGGGTAAATCATCCGGTGGTCGGCACCCGGTTACACCGTGGGGTGTACCAACTAAGGGTCATAAAACGCGAAAGAATAAATCGACCGACAAAGATATTGTCAAGCGTCGTAATAAATAAGAGTGTTCTCAGGTTCGCACGGTGCGGCCCGGGGATGGTAATACTTAAAGAAATATTGCAAGATGCATGATGGGACAGGAGGCCACAAGTGGCGCGTTCAGTAAAAAAAGGACCTTACATAGACCAGCATCTACTCGATAAAGTCGATAAACTGGTAAATAGTAATAATAAAACGATAAAAACCTGGTCACGGCGTTCCACTATCTATCCGGAAATGGTAGGTTATACAATGGCGGTTCATAATGGCCGAAAATTTATCCCGGTATTTGTTACCGAGGAGATGGTAGGTCATAAGCTGGGTGAGTTTTCGCCAACGAGAACCTACTACGGTCATGCATCCGACAAAAAATCCAAAGTCCGTTAATAGATAAAACCGTGATTAATAAATAAAGGAGTTTAGCCATGCAGGTTCAGGCCAAACTGAG
>JAYEMC010000168.1:0-3715 GCA_034717935.1 Pseudomonadota bacterium
AAAGAATTATAGAGATTTTTCTTGCGTTTTATGGGGTCTTTGTTGTATTGGCACTCGTCACGCTAGAGTGCTAATAATCGTGGAGGTCTATAAATAATGGAAAAATCATTAGCTTTAGTCACTACTGACTCATTTTCGAGCTATATCGCCGAGATCAACCGTATCCCTTTACTGACTCCGGAAGAGGAAGCTGAGTTGGCTCAGAGTTATAAAAAATATAATGAGGTTGCTACAGCCCATCGTTTGGTCACTGCTAATCTTCGTTTTGTCGTCAAGATTGCCGGTGAGTACCGGGGCTACCGGATGCGGATGATGGATCTGATCCAAGAAGGAAATATGGGTCTGATGCGAGCCGTGAAAAAATTTGATCCCGATCGCGGTTATCGTTTGATCTCTTACGCCGTCTGGTGGATTCGGGCCTATATCCAAGACTATATCATTCGTTCCTGGAGCTTGGTCAAAGTCGGTACCACTCAGCTGCAAAAGAAACTTTTTTTCAAGTTGGGTAAGGTTCGGGGCTTTCTCGAGGGAGATGAACTTGATACGGCTGAAATCAATGCTTTGACCGATGGCTCTGATGATGATGCCAAGGTTAGAGATTTTTGCCAGCGCCTTAATGCCCGTGATTTCTCTTTGGATCGTTCAATTACTGACAGCGATACAACTTACCTTGATCTGCTGGCCGATGAGAGTGATGGTCAGGAGGAGTTGTTGTTGGCTAAGGAAACTGAAGTTAATCGTCGAGAGATGATTGATCAAGCCTTAAAAAATTTAACTCCTCGTGAGCAGGAGGTTATTGCCGGGCGGTTTTTTGCCGGTGTCTCCAAGACGTTGCAGGATGTTGGCGATGAACTTGGTATTACTCGGGAACGGGTTCGTCAATTAGAGAGTAACGCCTTAAAAAAACTCCATAAAATTCTTGGGGCCGAGGTTGAGATGTTGGTGGCTACGTAGCCGACCACTAAAAAGTATACGAAAAAAGTCAAAAGCGAGACCACGAAACAGACGAAATACACGAAAAAAGTCAAAGTCGAAAGCAAAAGCCTAAAAAAGAGGTGTCGGTTTTACCGGTACCTCTTTTTTTGTTTGCCCGGCATGGCGGGCAACCCAGCTTGTGGTTATTTAAAATCAATAATGAGATTTGGTCTGATTGTACTTTACTTGACGGGGAAAGATTTACCATGTAGGTTGTTAGTGACTTACTCCTGAAAGTTTGTCATAAAAAACAAGAAAAATTCCCACTATCTCGATGTTGGGATATGTTGGATATAATAACGGGCATCTATAAATCATGGGCATCTATAACCTCGATAAGCTTTTTTCAACTTCTCCGGTGGCCGTGGTTGGGCCTTGTTCTTGTAGTCGGCAGAGTAAGGAGTGGCAACTTTTCAGCAATCTTGTGGAAGCTGGGGGGAGGCCGGTTTATATGGTTAGTGGGGAGGATGGATGTTCTTCTTGTTGTCCGATACCCACAGAGCGGCATTACCGTAGTCTTATAGATGTCCCGGTTTCATTAGGTCTGGTTGTTACTTTGGAGCCGCTGGCTGAAATACCGGAACTTGTCGATATTTGTGGCCGTCTTGGGGTTGCGGGTCTGATAATTACAACCGGAAAACGTTCGTTGGATGATGATCTTCATGAAGTCGAGATACTCAGAAGGGCTAAGCAGCATCAGCTTCGTATCCTGGGTTTTAACTCGATGGGGGTTGTTGTTCCGAAATCCCGGATAAATGTCTCTCTTTTCGATATTCCGGTGACCGATGGTGGTTTAGCGCTGCTTTCACAAAGTGGAGCCATAGTTACTTCAATCCTGGGGACGGCTCGGGAACGAGGTATCGGTTTTAGTCATGTCATCAGTCTCGGGGCCTTAAGTGATATCGATTTTGGTGATATGATCGATTTTCTTGGTTGGTCAGGTCGGGTCAGTTGCATCCTTCTCTATATTGAGAACCTTAAAGATGTGAAAAAATTTATGAGCGCCTGTCGCTCCGTCGCCAGGATTAAACCGATTGTTGCGATTAAAGTTGGTAAAAGTGAGCTTGGTCGGGAGGTCATAAAAAAACATACCGGTTGTCCGGCAGGTGAAGATCGGGTCTATGATACCGCTTTTCGACGAGCCGGTATCATTAGGGTCGATACCGTAGATGAGTTGTTGGTCGCTGGTGATCATCTGGTTAAGAGCAAAATTCCCGCTGGGCGGCGTTTGGGCATTGTTACCAATTCAGGAGGTCTCGGGGTGCTTGCGGTTGACGGTCTGGCCCAAAAAGGGATTGCCGTGACGGCTCTCTCTTCAGCTCTTGGGGAGCGGGTTCGAGAGTATATCGCTCCCTATTCCGGTTCTTTGGATCCCATCTGTATCGCCGCTGATGCCAATCATCAACGTTATCTGAAGGTGTTGGATCTCTCTCTTGAGGCCGCAGAGTTTGATACGTTGATTGTTATTGTAGTTTTGAGCCACTGGCTTGATCCCATTCCTCTGATGACTGAAATTCAGGAAAAAGCGGCTGCGGCCGGGGTTAATCTTGTCTATGTCTGGCTTGGTGATCGTTCTCAGTATGAGAGTGAGGCCGCTCGTTTGAGTGATCAGCGAACCAAGGTCTGTTTTACGGTTGAAGATGCTGTTTTAAGCTGTCATTACGGCCTTCGTTATTATGAAAAACTCTCCAAATTGATTGTGATTCCTCAGCGTTATAGTCGGGAGATCGATTATTGTCAGGAATCACTTAAGAGCGCCCGCGAACAGATTCATTTCTATCTTGACCACCAATGCATGCAACTCAGCTCTTCCCAGTCAAAAGGGTTTTTGCGGCTTTACGGGTTGCCGGTTAATCTCCCTTTTAAGGTTACCTCTCTTAAAGAGGTTGTCACTCAGGGTGCGGCTATGGATTATCCTTTAGTTCTGAAGATCGATAGTGACAAGCTTCTTCATAAAAGTGATTATGGAGCAGTACTGCTTAATTTGAGAAGTAATGAGGCTTTACAAAAGGGGGTTGAAAGGCTTAGCTTGGTGGCGGTTGAAGCTGGTCTTGAAAACGTTAGTCTGACGCTTGAAAATATGATCGAGAATGCTGATTACGAAATTAATCTTGGCAGTCGTCGTGATGTTGAGTTTGGCCCCTATATTTTTCTTGGTTCCGGTGGTTTGCAAGCTCGGGTGGTTTCTGATGAAGAGGTGATTTTACCGCCGCTTGACCGAGCCCTGGCCCGTAAGTTGATTGACCGAACCCGGCTGGCCGAGTGTTATAATATTCGGCCGTTTGCTCTTGGGAAATTGGAAGAGGTTTTGATGCGGGTGGCTCAGATGATTGTTGATCTACCGGAAATTGAGACGGTCTCCCTGCATCCACTGATTATTGCTGATGACCATTTTGTTGTGGTCGATGCAAAAATCATATTAAATAATCGTGGGGTTGTTTCTCCACATCATCTCTCAACTATTCCTTATCCGAACCAGTATGAATTTAGCGAAACCTTGAGAGATGGTTCTCCTGTGCTGATTCGTCCGATTAAACCCGAGGATGCTGCAGCCCATTATGAGATGGTTGCCGGTTTTTCCGCACAGACCCGTTATTTTAGGTTCTTCTCTTTAAGAGAGGAGGTTAGTCCCGAACAGATGGTTCGTTTTACACAGATTGATTACGATCGTGACGTTGCCATTATTGCCGAGATTGAGCGAGATGGTAAAAAGATGAGTATCGGCGTTAATCGTTTGGTT
>JAYEMC010000169.1:0-3709 GCA_034717935.1 Pseudomonadota bacterium
GAGATGTTTACACCTGAACAGCAGTGAAAATTAATGGGGTGAAAAACTGGAGGGTGGATTAATGATGATGAATATAATGCGGCGATTTTTTTGGTTGTGGGGGTTGGTTTTATTTCTGCTGGCCCCGGCCGTGATTTATGCCGGGGGCTTAAGTTGGCGGGCGCAGGTGTTAAAGGAGTTGGCCCCACGTTTGGCCATTATTACGACGTCCGATCTTCAGAGCAACATCTATAGCCGGGAGATTAGCAGCGGTGTCAATGGTGTGACAACGGTCAAGGCTATTGGGGGAATGGATCGTATTGCGGCTCTTGCCAAACAGATCCGCTCAGAAGTGGATGGAGCTTTGCTGGTTTCGACCGGCGACGATTTGATGGGGCTTTTTACTCGCTTTTTGCCGGAATCCCGGAAATTGTTTCGATGAATATGGCCGGTTATGATGTTGTCGCTCCCGGTAACCATGAATTTGACCAGGGACTTTCAGTTTATGCTGAAGCTGCCGCCAAGGCCAAGTTTGGTCTGCTGGCGGCAAATCTCGATTTTGGTGTTTCAGCCCTTGGCGCAATTGTTAAACCTTATGTTTTTAAGAGTGTTTCTGGGGTCAAAGTGGGTCTTTTCGGACTGATGACTCCAGCATTGAAAAGTGTAAGTAATGTTGGTGATGAGGTTACAGTTGATGGTGATCTGGTGGGGGTTGCCAATGAGATGGTTGCTTTTTTGCGTGGTCAAGGGGCCTGTTTGGTAATCGCTTTAAGTCACTGTGGAGCAATTTTGGATCGACAGGTTGCAAGCAACGTCGCCGGTCTTGATTTGATTGTTGGCGGCCACAGTCATGAGTGTATATATGAAAGTGTAACCAATCCCGAGGGTAAACCCTGTATTATTGTGCAGGCTGGAGCCGGGGGCAGCAAGGCCGGAGTGCTCAAGTTTTCATTTCTCGAAACTCTCCAGACCCCGCAATGGGAACTTGTCGAACTTGATGAAAATATTGGTTCGGTTGCGCCAATCAAGGATTATGTCGATGGTTATGTAAATGAATTTGATCGCTTGTTAGGAGAACCAATTAGTGAAACTCTGGTTCCTCTTGATAGTCGCAAAGAGGCCGTCCGTCAGTCTGAAAGTAACCTAGGTAATCTTATTACCGATGCTATGGCGGCTTGGTTTTCTGACGATGAGACCGGTTCGCCGCTGGCGATGATCAATGGTGGTTCGATTCGTGGTGATCGGCTCTATCCGGCAGGTAAACTTTCGCATAAAGATGTTTTGACCATGCGTCCTTTTGGCAATACTGTCGTGCGGGTTGAAATGACGGGGGAGCAATTATTAGCTGTGCTGGAGACCAGCGCTTCGGCCTTACTGGTCGATGGTGATGGTTGCCCCGGCGCTGAACGGGTCTCTTCGGGTGGCTTTTTACAATTGAGCAGTGCTTTCAAGGTTGTTATTGATCCTGCTCAAGCGCCTTTTTGTGGTCGCTATAATGGTCGAGAGCTTGAGGAGATGATTAATCCGGGGCACCGTATTGTTGATGTCGAAATCTTTCAAAATGGTTCTTGGCAGCCCCTTTTACCGGAGGCGAACTACACTGTTTATGTGAACTCCTGGTTGGCTGGTGGAGGTGATGGACACTATGTTTTCACCGGATTAGAAAAGGATGATTCGACGGTTTTGGTCGCTGATATTCTGGCGCGCTATATTGAGCTCAACTCTCCGTTGAACCCCGTCGTCGAAGGGCGAATTCAGATATATTAGAACTCTTTTTAGGGGTTTATGGCGGATGAAATTTAAGTCAGATATATAGTGAGAATGATTTTTACTTTGAGAAAGGAGAAAAGATGTTGCGTAAATTAATTTGTACGCTAGGTGTTGTGCTTTTATTGGCAGTTATGACAATGGTCAGAGTGCCTGTTTCGGCGGCTCAATCCAGTGAAGTGGTGACGACGCTTGATGACCAGGTTGGTGTTGCGGTAACTATCTATAATGAAAATCTGGCGCTGGTTAAGGATAAACGTTGCTTGATTTTGGAAAAAGGTGAGGTTCAGCTCGCTTTTCGCGAAGTTAGTGCCCGGATGCGGCCGGAGACAGCCCTTTTGACGGCTGATGGTCTGTCGGTCATTGAGCAGAATTTCGAGTTTGATCTTTTAACTCCGGAAGCGTTACTGAAAAAATATGTCGGTCGTCAGGTTGAGGTCATCAGTCGGCATCCGACAACCGGGCTCGAGAGCCGTCGGCCGGCAAAAGTTTTGAGTGCTAATAATGGAGTTGTTCTTAAATTTGATGATCATATTGAAACCGGGGTTCCCGGGCGTCTCTCTTTTTCCGAGCTTCCGGAAAATCTGCGTGATCGGCCGACTTTGACCATGCTTATGGAGAGCAGCGCAGGCGGGGCCAAGGATATTGAGTTAAGTTATCTGACTGGTGGTTTACGGTGGCAAGCTGATTATGTGGCTGAGCTCAACGCGACCGATGATGCCATAAATCTTAGTGGTTGGGTAACACTGACCAATACCAGTGGCGCAAGTTATAAAAATGCCAAACTCCAGTTGGTTGCCGGTGATGTTCATCAGGCTCCGTCCGAAAGAGAATTTGATGGTGGTGTCAGGCGAGAGATGATGATGAAGGCGATGGCGGCTCCGGCTCAGAATATGGCTCAAGAGGAGATGTTTGAATATCACCTCTATACGTTGGCCCGACCGACAACTGTTGCCGATAACCAAAGTAAGCAAGTTGCGCTTTTACAGGCCGCCGCAGTATCCTGTAAAAAAGAGTTTTTGCTTAAGGGAAGTTCGTATTATTATCGCCGGGTTTATGGTGAGATCGACAGAAAACTTAAGGTTGGAGTCTTTGTCGAAATAGAAAACCGCAAAAAAAACCATCTTGGTCTGCCGCTGCCGAAAGGGGTGGTGCGGGTCTATAAAGAGGACTCGAAAGGGGCGTTGCAGTTTGTTGGTGAGGATCGCATAGATCACACCCCGGAAAATGAGACCATACGACTTAAACTGGGTGATGCCTTCGATCTTACGGCCGCGAAAAAACAGACTGATTTTAAAAAAATTGCCGGCGATGGTCGCTACAATTACATCTGTGAAGCCGTATTTGAGGTGAAACTGAAAAATGCCAAAGCGGAGGCGGTCGAGATCAAGTTGCTTGAGCCGATTCCCGGTGACTGGGAGATTTTGACGGAATCTTACAGCCACCATAAAGAGAGCAGCAGCGCCGCTTCCTGGCGGATCCCGGTTCCGGCCAAAGGTGAGGCCACACTGGTTTATCGTGTTCGGGTTAAACATTAAAAAAAAGTAACTATTCAGCGTAAGCAAAAAAGTACTAAATATTGGTGATTTCTAGTGAATTACGGGGACATAACCTGATTCTCCGAAGGAAATCAGGATTGTGTCCCCGGAATTCCGGGTTCGCTGATTAGTTACGAAAAAAATTGTTATGCGAATTCTGATTATTGAGCCTTTCAATGGGGGGTCTCATGCAGCTTGGGCTCAGGGGTATCAACGCCACAGCGCTCATGTTGTCGAGATTCTTGGTTTGCCGGGGAAAAACTGGAAATGGCGTATGCAGGGGGCGGCGATCACGCTGGCCCGGCGCTATCGGGAGTTACTTGAGAGCGGCAAGCAGTATGACTTGAGTCTGGCCTCGGATATGTTTGATCTGGCGGCATTTCTGGGGCTGATTCGTAAGTCTTCCGGCTTTAGTTTCGGTAGAG
>JAYEMC010000170.1:0-3660 GCA_034717935.1 Pseudomonadota bacterium
AAACCGAGATGGTCGGGATTCTTTTCTTAGGCTTTGCCATTTTTTTTCTTTTGGCTCTGCTCTCCTATTCGCCGAGGGATCCATCCTGGAACCACAGTGTAGGCGGGGTTATGGATATTTCCAATTTAGGTGGTCGCATCGGGGCATTAGTGTCTGACCTGCTGTTGCAGGGGGTTGGCGTTGGGGCTTTGATTCTGCCGCTCTATCTGGTTGCTACTTTTATCAGTTTGGTTAGTGGTCGACAATATCCCCCTTTAAGTAGTGTTGGTGGGGCTTTTTTCTTGACCTTTTGTACCGCAGTCTGGAGTTTTCTCTTGTTTCCGGTCTGGATATTTCAGGGAACCGAAGTCCTGACCGGCGGGGCGCTTGGTTTGATTGTCGGTGAATTCTTTTTAACTCTTTTCAATCCTATCGGCACCTATCTTTTGATGAGTGTTTGCTTTGCTCTTGCCCTGATTATCACGACCCATATTTCACCTTTGCGGATTGCGGCCCTGCTGGTTGCCGGTTTGGTGGCGGCCGGGCGTATTTTGCTCCAGGCGTTGCGGCGTGTTGCTACTCTCTTTGCCGGATTGGGACAGCTTTTTAAGACGAAGGTGGTCCCGAAGAGTGAACCTGACTCTCCGGAAAAAGCTAAAAAACGCCTCAAGAAAGTAAAGATCGGTCGGGCTCATGCCGAAAAACCGAAGGCCCCACCGCCGAATCAGGGGAGTCTGCCTTTTTTGCGTGAGCGCGGTCAGATCACGCTTCCCAGTTTAGATCTGCTCGAAGAAGCGCCGCCGTGTCGCAAAAAAGGCACTGATAATGACAGCTTGCGCTTGAAATCGCAGCAATTGGGGAGTAAATTGCGCGATTACGGGGTTGAAGGTCAGGTTGTCGAGGTTCATCCCGGCCCGGTTGTGACGATGTATGAATTCCAGCCGGCAGCCGGGGTTAAGCTGAGTAAAATTAGTAATCTGGCCGATGATCTGGCTCTGGCGATGAGTGCTATGTCGGTGCGCATTGTTGCTCCGATTCCCGGTAAAGCGGTGGTTGGTATAGAGATTCCTAATCTTGAGCGCGAAGATGTTAATTTCAAAGAGCTGCTTTTAAGCTCGACCTATCAGCGCGGTAAAAGTGTCTTGCCGATGGCTCTCGGGAAAGAGATCGACGGTGTGCCGATGGTTGCCGACTTAACTAAAATGCCCCATCTTCTGATTGCCGGTTCGACCGGATCGGGTAAGAGCGTCGGGATCAACTGCCTGATCTGCAGTATTCTTTTCAAGGTAACGCCGGAGCATGTTAAGTTTATCATGGTCGATCCTAAACGGCTGGAACTTTCGGTCTATGACCATATCCCTCATCTTCTGTTGCCGGTGGTGACTAACCCGAAACGGGCGGCGGCGGCTTTGGGTTGGGCCGTGGAGGAGATGGAGCGGCGTTATAGTATGATGTCGCTTTCCGGAACCCGGGGTATCGCTTCCTACAATAAATATGTCGAAAAACAGCAGGCTCTGCGTAATCAGGTCCCGGAGCCTGAGACGGAGCCGGAAACTGAAGATGGAGTTTCGGGTAGTGTCGAGATGGGTGAAGCTGAGGTTCCGCCGCTCGAAAAATTTCCCTATATTGTTATTATCATTGATGAGTTGGCCGATTTAATGATGGTAGCTTCGAAAGAGGTTGAAGAGTCGATCACCCGTTTGGCACAGATGGCGCGGGCTGCCGGAATTCATCTGATTTTGGCAACCCAGAGGCCTTCGGTCGATGTTATTACTGGTTTGATCAAGGCCAATTTCCCGGCCCGAATCTCTTTTCGGGTCTCTTCTAAAATAGATTCGCGGACGATTCTCGATGCCTCCGGCGGCGAGCATCTGCTCGGCAACGGCGATATGTTGCTTTTAAGTCCCGGCAGTTCCAATTTTACCCGCCTGCATGGAGCTTTTATCAGCGACGACGAAATTAAAGATCTAACCGATTATCTGCGCAGTCAGGGAACTCCTGATTATCAAGAGGATATGCTTAAAAAACATGAAGCCGCTCTGGCCAAAGGAAAAACCAAAAATGGGGCCCGCACGGCGGCGGATATTGAAGAGGGTGAGGATGAAGAAGCCTACGATGAACTCTATGATCAGGCTGTAGCCTTTGTCGCCCGTCTTAAAGGGGCTTCGTCTTCAATGATTCAACGTAAATTCAGGATCGGTTATAACCGGGCGGCCCGAATTATCGAGACCATGGAGCGGGAAGGGATCGTCGGCCCGGCTGAAGGCAGTAAACCGAGAAAAATATTGATTCAACCGATCGAGGATTAAATTACAAAAAAAGTGTAAAAAACATGGTTGACATCTTAAAAATAATATTGGGCGGGTTGCCGCCACGCATGTAGATGTCATCTTCGATGCGGGTTAAAATTTTGGTCATCAGTACTTCATAGCCCATGTTGATGTGACCTTCCGGGGCGATCTCGTTGGTCTTGAAATAGAGTTTATGGTGACTGTTACGGTAGACCTTCAAGCGCCAGTTGACTTGGCTGATATTGCTGTAGAGTCTTTTTAGGCGTTCAAGAGGGATTTGCAGGCTGGTGAGCATGGCGTCTTCTTCGGGGCCTTTTTGACCATAGCCTTCGTCAATACTTTTGCGTAGTCCTAAAGCCAGCAGGGCGATCCGGTCGTCATATTTGGGATTTGCTGAAAAAGTAGCCGTCAAAATTTTGTCTGATGTCTTATTATCATAGGGCGTGCCGAGGTTTTTTTGCTCTTTAAAGAGACTTTTAAGCTTGTCGGCTCGTTTTTTTGTGTCGGGCTCATATTTGGGGTTTTTGAGATATAGTCGTCGGCAAAACTCCTCCAGGCATTTATAGTGCTGGCGCAGGTGATGCTGGATTATAAGTACATCAGAAGATGTCAGCATCCCTTCCATCCCGCCCTTGCTGCCACAACTGCCAAGGGCGACCAGGAGAGAGAGAATTAATAGTAATTTGGCGATGTGACGGAAGCGGAAATTCATGTATAGTCGCCTGACGCGGATTAAAGCCCGCAAGTAAGTCACTAAAAAAAAATGATTGCCATCCGAGTGTGATTCGAGTAATTTCTTATACTCCGGTAGATAGCGTCGGAGCAAGTGATTTTTGTAATGAACTAAGGTGTAGTTGATTGTTGGGGGGGGGTATGGAGAAGAATCATTTAGAGATTGTTCTTGAAGATATGAATGGGAAATTTGATTTGGTTTTGGAGGGGCACCAGGTACTTCGTAATGAGATCAAAAGAACTCGTGAGGAGTTGCTGGAGAAAATTGAAGATAATTCTGTGGCAATTCGTGGATTAAATAAAAAAGTAGATAGAATTAATGATGATCTGAGTGGTAAGATAGAAGTTCTTGGTGCTAAATTTGATAAATTAGATGCAAGAGTTGATAAACTTGATGCGAAAATTGATCATGTTAACGATAATCTCGGGGGCAAGATTGGCGCTGTTGCAGCTGATCTAAAGTGCCATCGTGAAGATACGGAAATTCACTCAAATTATTGTGTTAGTGAGGGCTAAAATTGAAGAAAGCGTTAATTACCGGGGTTACCGGTCAAGATGGGGCCTATCTGTCAGAACTTCTGCTTGAAAAAGGTTATGAAGTACATGGTATCAAGCGTCGCTCTTCGTCGTTTAATACGGCCCGGATCGACCACCTTTA
>JAYEMC010000171.1:0-3657 GCA_034717935.1 Pseudomonadota bacterium
CAACAACCATAACCTCTTAATCGGAGATTATAGAAATCATGCTGCACGGAAAAGAGATCCTGCTTGGGGTCACCGGCGGAATCGCCGCCTATAAATCGGTATTGCTTTTAAGAGAACTTACTAAAGAAGGTGCCAATGTCAATGTAATTATGACCAAGAGCGCCACTGAATTTGTCGGCCCCCTGACTTTTCAGACCCTCTCCGGCAATCCGGTGACAACCGATATCTTCACCCTTTTTGCCTCTTCTGAAATTGGTCACGTCGCTCTCGCCACCCGGGCTGATCTTCTCGTGATCGCCCCGGCTACAGCCAATATTATTGGTAAAATTGCCAACGGTATTGCTGATGATTTTCTCAGTACGATGGTCATGGCGACCCTGGTTCCGGTACTTTTTGCCCCGGCCATGAACACCAATATGTGGGCCAGTCCGGTGGTGCAAAAAAACATCACAAATCTTAAAGAGATGAACTACCATTTTATGGATCCGGCCGAGGGTGAACTTGCCTGCGGGGTCATAGGCCGAGGCAAACTGGCCGATATCGATGCCATAATGGATCAGATCAAAGCCCTTTTGAGCCCTAACGACCTTAAAGGTGAAAAAATTTTGATCAGTGCCGGGCCGACTGAAGAGGCGATCGATCCGGCTCGCTGCTTAACTAACCGCTCTTCCGGTAAAATGGGTTACAGCCTGGCTGCCGTTGCCCGCCGACGCGGAGCCGAAGTTATTCTAGTGGCCGGCCCCTCAGCTGAATTCGAAACCTGGGGTATCAAAGTTGTGCAATGCAATACTGCAATTGAGATGGCTCAGGCGATTGATGACAATCTTGAAGGGGTGACTTCAGTTATTATGGCGGCGGCGGTGGCGGATTTTCGACCAGCCAAGCAGGCTGCAGAAAAGATTAAACGAAAGGGTGATTATTGTCTCGAACTTGAGCCAAATCCCGATATCCTGGCTGGCCTTGGTCAGCGCCCCGATAAACCCTTTCTCGTTGGTTTTGCAGCTGAAACCAGTGAACTGCTGGCCCACGCCAAGGATAAGATAAAACGCAAAAATCTTGACATGATTGTGGCCAACGACGTTACTGCCCCGGGGGCCGGTTTTGGCGTCGAGACCAATATCATTAAAATTATCGACCGAGATGGACAGATGACTGATTTCCCCTTAATGAGCAAAGAAAAAGTCTCCGGAGTGATTCTCGATCATATTATTGAGCTAAAAAAACAACGCCGCTTACGCGGCTAGGTATAAAAACTATGTCCGAAATTAAACATGATCTAATGCAACTTAAGGCCCAACTTGAACGCCAACGGGAGTTGAAAAACCCCGGGGTGCTTAAGCCAAAACGCAACCCGGCCAAAGCTCTGGCCGAAATTCGTAAAGAGTTGGGGGAGTGTCAACGTTGCCCTCTGCATTCAACCCGCAATCAATTGGTTTTCGGCGCCGGTGACCCTGATGCCGAGCTAATGTTTGTCGGCGAAGCTCCGGGAGCCGATGAGGACCGTCAAGGCGAACCCTTTGTCGGCCGCTCCGGTCAGCTTTTGACCAAGATAATAGCTGCTATCGGCAAAACTCGAGATCAGGTCTATATCGGCAACATTATTAAATGCCGCCCCCCCGGTAACCGCAATCCCGAATCGAGTGAAATTGCCGTCTGCTCCCCTTTTCTTGATCGCCAGATTGAAGTCATTCAACCCAAAGTAATCTGCGCTCTTGGCACTTTCGCCGCCCAGACCATGCTTAACACCAACATCTCAATCGGCAAACTCCGAGGCCGGGCCCACCCGTACAAAGACTACTGTCTGTTGGTTCCAACCTTTCATCCAGCCTACCTCCTCCGCAGTCCGGGTAAGAAACGAGAGACCTGGGAAGACATGCAGATGATTATGAAACTTCTAGCGTAAAAAATAGAAGCTCGATTGAAAGGCGGCCCAACCAAGGATCGCCAGCGTAAACAAGACCACCAACAGTGCCAGTTGGCGTATACCCCGGCCAGCCGGCCGACGTTCCTGATATCCCAACAAGGCCGCAAACACCAGACCACCGAGCAGACCGCCACCATGGCCCCAGTTGTTGATTGCCGGAAGCAAAAAACCGATAATCACCAAGCCGACAATCCAGCCACGAACCTGACTCACGACCAAATTACCGAACTCCCCTCCCCGACTTTTACCATAATAAAGCAAAGCCCCGATCAAACCACAGATTGAAGCCGAAGCCCCGATTGTAAACATAACTCCAGCCAGTGTCGAAATGTAAAATCCGACTACGCCGCTGACGATGTAGATAATCAGAAAACGGTGCAGACCAAAAATATCGGCCGTAATCCGTCCCAACTGATTTAGGGCCACCATATTAAATAGAAGATGGAGCAGGCTGCCATGCAGGAATGAGGCCGAGATCAGGGTCCACCAGCGATGCAAATGGAAAACCGGCATCGATCCGGTCGCCCCGACTATAAGCAGGGACTGGTTTCCGGGGGAGAGAAAATTGAGCGGGTTATGCAGGCCCCCGATCTGAATCGGGGCCAAAAGCAAAGTCAGGAGATAAAAGACAACATTAATAATAATCAGGGGGCGGACAATCTCGGCCGGAGTTGCACTCCAGCGCCGGAAAAGATCCGGCAACCGCTTACCGGGGCGTTTCAGTCCACAATAGGGACAATATTCTTCATCTCGGCTGATCAATTTACGACAGCCCGGACAGAGGATCGAATTAAGTTTTTCTCTCATTTAATATATTTCCAATCAAAGTAGTTGTTTGCCGTAACTTTGATGATAGATTTCGACCATACTTAAGAAAGCGATGGTTATCAGGGGACCAAAAATAATTCCGAGCAAGCCGAAAGTTGCCAGACCGCCAAAAATCGAAATGAATATCAAAAGAATATGAATCTTGACCCGGTCACCAACCAGTTTTGGTTTAACCAGATATTCAACAATAAGCGAAAGGACACCGAATGAGGCGAGAAAGGCTATCCCCCTACCGGTTTCTCCAATGAGCAGCATATAGGCTCCGATCGGAATAAAGACCACAGAAATACCGATAAAAGGGATGAAGGCAAAGATTGCCATAACCGTCCCCCAGAGTATCGGAGATTTTATATTAAAAAAGGCCAGACCCACTCCCCCAAGAACTCCTTGGACAATAGCCGCCATACCATTACCCACAACCATGGCCAGAGTCATGTCATTAATTTTACGTAACAACAGCTCTTCCTGCTTTCGCGGCAATGGTGAAAGAGCCAAAAGATATTCCTTAACTTTTAAGCCATCAATCAGCAAGAAATAGACAAAAATAATCAGCAAAACAAAGTGGAGAGAGAAGGTCATTATTTGACCAGCCAGCACCCTGGTCCAGTTATAAACCCATAAACCGGCCTCTTTACTCAAGCGAATAATGTCATTCTGCAAGTCGGTAAGATTATAATCGATACCAAGGCGCTCTAACAGATCAGTCAGGTATGTGACCTTGTCGGAGTGGGCCGAAATCAACTGATTAAGTGAATCAAGCGTCAACTCCCGGCGCAGATAACCATAAAACTCGGCGACTTCAACCGAAAGGGAGGTTATGAGAAAAACCAAAGGCACAAAAAGTCCTAAAAAAATCGCCAAACAGATCAAACTGGAAGCCATCCAGTTGCGACCGTCGCAAACTT
>JAYEMC010000172.1:0-3652 GCA_034717935.1 Pseudomonadota bacterium
GGTGTTTTAAGTAACTCCGGCAGCGTAGTAAAGTCAAGGGGGCAGTTAATGGTGAACTCTTTTAATTTTAAATTCTGCATTTTTCGAGAGCGTAACAGAGTTAGGTCCGCCTTCTTAAGTGGGACAGACTTCTTTAGATTATTGAGAAATGTGACGATTGTTTCGTTGTCAACAGCTACTCCACTAATGGTTAAACGATGACCTTTCTCCTTGAGGCTGGTGAACCAGAGCTTTTCCGGTTTTTGGCGATTGAGATCTGATAAAATGACTACCGGGGCCAGGCGATAGCGGTCAAGATCTATGATGACTGCTATCTTTTTATTGATCTCTTCTTTTTGTTTCTTGTATAATTCAACTTTTTTTATAATCGGTTTAAGTTGTTTTATCTTTTTATTAGTACGCTGTAGTGTTGAGTTAATCGTATCATATTGGGTCTGGATTCGATAATAGAAGAGCCCTATAATTGCAGTTGTAAATAGTAGAGTCAACGCAAGAATTGATATCTGTTTGCGAATAAACTCTTTACGTCGTTCAGCTCTGACCGGAAGAAGGTTGATTTGGATCATCGGCGTACGGCCTCATCTTGGCGCAGTGCTAGCCCCGTGGCAACTGCTGCAAGCGGGGCTACATCTTTAATATATTCTAAGTCGAATTTCTTTTCCGGAATAATAATATTGCGAAATGGATTGATAACTTCCGTCTCTATGCTGGTGTTTTTGGTTATCAAATCGATTATATTGGGGGTTTTGGTTCCCCCGCCACTGAGCATAATTTTTTTAACTCGATTATCAGTCATGGATGATGAGTGATAAAAGTCAATTGCTTTACTGATCTCATTTACGATTGAGAATGTAGCATCATAAATTGCTGTAAGTGCGGAGTGTGGATCTATTTTACTGTTCTCTAAGCAGCCCATTTTGAGAAGTTCGGCATTATCATAACTTAATGAGAACTTTTTTTGCAACTGCTCGGTGATAATCCGGCTGCCGGATGTTATGTTACGGGAAAAACATGTTGTACCGTTATGTAAAATGTTTATACAGGTTAGATTGGCGCCAATATCAACCAGGGCGATAACTGTTTCCTCTTCCCCTTCGTAGTTGTATTCGTAAGAGTTTTCCAGGGCGAAGGTATCAACATCAACAACTACCGGAGTAAATCCGGCTTCCTCCACCAGCAGTAGATAATCGTTTATGGTATCTTTTTTGACAGCGACCAAAACAATGTCCATATTGTCCGGATTGTCAGGGCTCGGCCCTAATATTTGAAAATCGAGGTTAACGTCGTAGATGTCGTAAGGTATGTGTTGGGTTGCTTCCTGTTGAATGGTTTCTTCTATTGTATTTTCATCCATTGACGGCAGTGTGATTTTTTTGATGATAACTGAGTGCCCGGAGATTGATGTGCATATCCGTTTCTTTTTAATTTTCAGGTTGCCGGCAAGGTTGACCAGGGCGCTGACAATGGCAGCCGAGTCCATAATTGTACCATCGACGATAGCATCTGCCGGCAGGACTGCTATGCCGAAATTATTTAATGTATGGACTGAACCCGAATCTTTGAGTTCGACTATTTTTACATAGCCGGAACCTATATTTACACCAAGTAGAGTTTTGTCTTTGTGAAATAACATTTTTGGATTAATTCCAATAGGTTAGTTACTGTTAAGTAATTGCGCGATGTTCATCGGTCAATTTTTAATTAAAATAGTCTAGGTACTTTAATTTTCAGGAAATCACCCTAAAGTCTTTTTCTGCTTTGTCCCTCGTGTTTTTATCTAGTGTATTACTGGGCCCTTTTTGGTTTGATCCTGACAAGTCAGGACGTTGGGGGGATCTTGTTTCTTAGCTGACAATTTTTGTTGAAAAAATTTACTCTTTTTAAGGGAATAGTTGTTTGCATTATACGTGCCAGGTTTTTTTTAATTTATGTTTTTCAACTTTCGACGGGCGATTTCAGCTTGGTCACTTTCCGGGTAGTTGCTGATGACTTTTTCCAGAATCAATTTACCGTCTGTTGCATCCCCGAGTTGGAGAAATGCAAAGCCTTGTTTCAGAAGGGCACTGGCAGCTTTTGGATGTCGTGCATGGTTGGCGATGATTTCATCATATTTAATGATGGCTTCAGCGTAATCTTTCTCTTTATAAAAACATTCGCCAATCCAGAAAAGAGCGTTGATTTTGTAGGTGCTATTCGGGAACGAGGCGATAAATTTTTTGAACTTCTTTTTGGCAGTTTTGATATTGCCCCGTTTGAAAGTGACTAAAGCATCGTCATAGAGAGCTTTTTCGCGAGCTCCCGGTTTGGGGGGGTGAGGGGGAGGGGAGGTTGTTTTTGCCGTCAGGCTGTGTGTCTTGGTTATCGACGTTGTTTTTTCGAGTTTCTGCAGGCGTTCTTCAAGGTTTGCAATAGTCGTTTTGAACTCAAACTGGTCGGCTGTTTTGATCTCTTCGGGGCGGGCGATACTGTCTTCTACGGCTTCTCCTAAAAGTTTCAGCTCTCTTTCCAGGTTGTCTAGGCGGATGTTGGTGTCGGCGTTGAGTTTTTGTTGCGTGTTTGTGCTTTTGCGGCTTAATGCGGCTTGTTGTTGTTCTATTGCATTTAGGCGTTGAAAGATCACCTGTTGTTCCCGGTTTTGTCCGTTGCCGGCACAGCCGGTTGTTATGGCCAGCAGTGCGGCAGATAACAATATGTTGAGCCAGTTGTACGATGTCATATTATTACCTCGGAATAATCTAATTTTATGGGTGAAATCGGCTGAATTTGCTGACTATTCCATAGTGTAACTATGTAACTAACCCGCAAATCCAGCGTGCACAACCCGATCTCCTTTGGAGAATCTGGTTGTGCACCCAAAAATTGCTGAAATATATCAATATACGGTGTTTTTCTATTTACGCTGAAAGTTACCCATGGTTTGTTATTTGCTGGTGATTGTGAAGTCGTCGCGTCGGTTTTTACTCCAGCAATCTTCAGATGAAGCGCTGCAGGAGGGTTTCTCTTCGCCGTAACTCATGGTTTCCAGGCGATCCGGTGAAACACCCAGATAAACCAAGTATTTTCTGGCGCTGTCGGCTCGGGTCTCGCCCAGGGCCAAGTTGTATTCGTTAGAACCACGCTCATCGCAGTGGCCGTCAATACGAAGATCAACCGAGGGGTTGTTTTTCATCCATTGAGCTAGTTCGCTTAATGTGTTACGGGAGTCATGGCGTAATTCTGACTTATCAAAATCAAAATAGATAGGATAGACTTTGTCGCCAATGCCGACAACGCGATCACCAACCATAATGACTCCGGCGGTAATTGCTGCCGGTTTTACTATTTCGCTCTGCGATGAGATCGCTGATGGTGTACTCAAGGCTTCAGGTTGAGTGACTTTTTCTTCTTCGATGTCTCCGGGTTTACAGGTGCAACTGGTAAATGCAAACATTAAATTTGCTGCCAGAACCAATGCCAGAATTACTTTTGCCGCTTTCATCAAGGGACTCCTTTTTGGGGTGGTTTAAGGGTTAATTAAGGTTAACTAATTTCTTCTAAGTAACTACTTGTAAGGCGCTGGAATCATTGAACTAATATTTTACGATTGCGGCACCATTTCATAGCCTAAGCTCTTCGCTTTTTTATGTAGATTTTTAATAACTCGGTCATGATA
>JAYEMC010000173.1:0-3647 GCA_034717935.1 Pseudomonadota bacterium
TATGGTCCGGGTGGAGCGGCAGTATTGCTCGATATTCTGACCGATAATAAAAATCGGGCGGCCGCTGATGTCCGCCATATTTTTGCGAAAGGCAATGGAAATTTAGGAGAAAACGGCTGTGTTTCCTGGATTTTTGAGACCAAAGGGGTGATCGTTTGTGAGCGTGAGAAGGTCGATGCCGAAAATCTTTTTGAACTTGCTCTTGAAGCCGGGGCTGATGATGTTGTTGATGAAGAGGGTGAGGAGACTATAGAGATTTATACTGCTCCAGAAGCTTTTGAGGAAGTCCGCCAGTATTTAGAGAATGAAGGGGTCGAGATGGTTTCGGCGGCGGTCGACAAAATTCCTTCCAACACCGTAAAGCTTGAGAGAAAACATGCTGAACAGATGTTGCGTCTGATGGATAATCTTGAAGATTGTGATGATATCCAAAAGATCTACTCCAATTTTGATATTGATAACGCTCTTTTGGAAGAGCTGCAAGGCTAGATGTTGTATGTTGGTGTTAGGAGTAGACCCCGGCAGTGCGGTTACCGGTTTTGGTTTTGTTGAAAGTGCTGCCGGTCAGCTTAAGTATTGTCATGATGAGCAGCTAAAACTGCCGGCTAAGGCCGACGTCGGCGAGAAGTTAGCGTTACTCTACGATCATACGTCGGACTTATTGCTTAAGTATAAGCCGGATCAACTGGCGGTTGAGGGAATTTTTTACGGCTCTAACGTGAAAAGCATGTTGGTTTTGGGGCAGGCGCGTGGAGCTGTAATGGTCGCCGGGGCGAAATTTAATCTCGCTATCCATGAATATCCACCGGCTCTGGTCAAACAGGCTGTAGTCGGTTATGGTAAAGCAACTAAGGAGCAGATTCAGCACATGGTTAAATTGTTGTTGAAAATTCCAGCACTTGCCGGTGAACATGCGGCGGATGCGCTGGCGGTTGCCATATGTCACCACCATCAGGCTCGTCTGCAAGATTGGCAGCGATCATGATTGGTCGAATCCGCGGGTTACTGGTTTATAAAGGGAGTGATGAAGTTATTGTCGAGGCTGGTGGTGTGGGTTATCGACTGTCGGTTTCCGCCGCTACCGGTGATCAACTTCCCTCTTTAGAAGAAGAGGTAGTTTTGTGGGTGACCACTAAACTTCGGGATGATGCGATTCATCTCTACGGTTTTCTCGAACGACGTGAACAGATGATGTTTTTGCGTCTTCTTAAAGTCAATGGTGTCGGGCCTAAGTTGGCCTTTGCGATTATCGCCGGGGGTGATTTGGCTCGGCTTGAGGCCCAACTCATTAATCAGGAGGTTGAAGAGCTGGCTAAATTACCAGGGGTTGGAAAAAAACTTTCCCGGCGGCTGGTATTGGAGCTCGGAGAACTATTGAAAAAGGAGCTTGGTGATGTGGCTTTGTCCGATCTTGCTGGTCATCCGGAGGGTGGTTCCGGGAAGAGTAGTATTCTGGCTCAGGAGTTGATGGCGGCCTTGCAGGCTTTGGGGTATCGTAGCAGTGAAGTCGAGACGATTACGGCACGACTGTTGCGAGAGTATCCCGGATCAGGGCTTGAAGCGCTTTTGAAGATGGTTTTACAGGAGTTACATAGTGGCTGATCAACGCCTTATGGAAGCCTCTGTGATTGCGGCTGATGGCTCCATTGAAGAAGGTTTACGACCACAACAGTTGGTAAACTATGTTGGCCAGAAAAAAGCGGTCACCAATCTCAAGGTCTTCATTGATGCGGCTAGAGGCCGGGCTGAAGCCCTTGACCACCTGCTCCTTTATGGTCCTCCGGGACTCGGTAAAACGACTTTGTCACGCATTGTCGCTGCTGAAATGGGTGCTCAGATTCGTGGTACGTCTGGGCCGGCAATCACCAGGGCAGGTGATTTGGCCGCCATCCTGACCAATCTGCAACCTCACGATATTCTTTTTATCGATGAGATTCATCGCCTTAATCGGGTAGTTGAAGAGATTCTCTATCCAGCTCTTGAAGATTTCAAGATTGACATTATTATTGGTCAGGGGCCGGCAGCTCGTTCGATCTCACTCGATTTGCCTCCCTTTACTTTGGTTGGGGCGACCACCAGAGTCGGGCTTCTCTCCTCACCTCTACGGGATCGCTTCGGCATTGTCATGCGACTTGAATTTTATCAGGTTGATGAACTGGCTAAAATTGTTATTCGTTCCGCCCGAATTCTTGAAATAAAGATTGAAAATGAAGGAGCTTTAGAGATTGCCAGGCGTTCAAGGGGAACCCCAAGAATTGCGAATCGTTTACTGAAACGGGTGCGAGATTTTGCTCAGGTCGATGGCCTGGACCTTATTTCTCAGGCAAGTGCAGCCAGCGCTCTTGATAGTCTTGAGATTGATGAACGCGGTTTTGACAATCTTGACCGCCTCTTTATGGATGCTATTATTAATAAATTTAATGGGGGTCCGGTCGGAATCGAGACCCTGGCGGCGATGCTGAATGAAGAACCGGATACTTTGGAGGATGTCTGTGAGCCTTTTCTGCTACAGGCCGGTTTTTTGGCTCGAACTCCAAGAGGTCGGGTGGTGACCCGTTTGGCTCGTGAATATTTTACCTGAAGTGCAGATGATTGCATGCTCACTTGACTTTTTTAGTTGATTATTGTTAGTATTACTTGTGTTGTAAGAGAAAACTTTTATAAACAGGGTGGTTATGGCGAGTTTTGCTGAATTTATTGTTAATGATTGGGTCGCTTATGTCGTCGGTCAGCAAAATGTTCAGAAAGGCTTATTGGCCTCATTTTTGGAGCGTGAATTCGGCTTTTTTTGTCAGGTGGCTGAGAATGAACAGGATCAGCTTTCGGCTGAACTGGTTGGTGATCGTCGTCTGTTATTGTTACGTGAATGTTCAGGAGATGATGCTGAAGCTATAGTCTCCTATATAGATGGTTTTGGCAATCGTCTGCTGGAAGATGATAAGATCTATGTTGGCTTGATTAATCTTGATTCCGCTCTTGACATTGAAGAAACGATGTTGCGTCGAGGGGTGCGCGGGGTTGTTAACGCCAACGTTGCCTCCACTCTTTTGAGACGCTTTGTTCTTGCGATAGTAGTCGGAGAACTTTGGTTTCCACGTCAATTGGTCAGTCGCTGTATACTCGAAAGCCGGGGAGCTGATAGTTTTGAAGATATTCCTCCTATGCCTATTCCGACCGTATCCTTGTCTGGTCGAGAGCGGGAAGTTTTAATCGAAATCGGTATTGGTTCGACTAATGATCAGATTGCAGATCACCTCTGTATCAGTCAGCATACGGTGAAAAGTCATATCTATCGTATCTTTCGAAAAATTAACGTTCCCAACCGTCTTCAGGCGGCGCTCTGGGCCTCTAAATATCTTTCCTGATCATTTTTCCCTAAAAATAATACTATTTTCATACTTTCGACTGATTGATTTTTATATAATCTTATAGTAGATTTATTTGTAACTGATCAGCGTCATGCGCATTTTGCATTTTATTTGAGATCAATTTTAGGTGATATCATGGAAAGAAGAGTAGTGACCAGGTACAATCTTCAGGTTCCAGCTCATGTTGAAACTCTACTTAGCGGAGCTCCCCAGTCGTTTGAAAGGAAAAAGCGTGATGTCTCTTCCGGGGGAGCCTTTATTTTTACCGAAGGTCAGGCT
>JAYEMC010000174.1:0-3630 GCA_034717935.1 Pseudomonadota bacterium
TGCCGATAGCATGAAGCCTTCTCATAACAAAATTCATCTTTAAGCGCAAATGGAAAAAGGTTTTCCGCACAACCGTCAACCCACGGTTCCATCCCTTGCCGGGAAATAACAATGAAATTTGCGCTAGAGAAAAGCTCGGAAAAAAGGTGCCAGGTTCCAATTTCGCACCAAGCATCCCAACCTATGACAAAATAGAGTTCAGCTCCGGCGAAACGTTTATTGAAATAAGCCAGCGTCTCAACCGAATAGGAGGTTCCCCCTTTGCGGCATTCATAAGCACTACTTCCCAAAAAAGGATTTCCCCGCCGGGCTCGGCGCACCATCGCCAGACGATGTTCGGCGTCCGCAACCCCGTTTTCACCTTTATGCGGCGGCCGAGCCGACGGCACCAGATAGACCTTTTGCAAAGCAAAAGCCTGGCGCACCTCCTCCGCAACCCGCAGATGACCATAGTGAATCGGGTTGAAAGTGCCGCCTAAAATGCCAATCTTTCTAATCTCTGATTTGACCGTCGCCATAAATAATATATTTTGTTGTCGTCAAACCCTCAAGCCCCATGGGTCCATAGGCATGAAGTTTAGTTGTGCTGATTCCGATCTCAGCCCCCAATCCCATCTGACCACCATCGGAAAAACGGGTTGAGGCGTTAACCATGACGACCGAAGAGTTAACTTGACGCAAAAACTCCTGGGATCGATGATAATCGCTGGTGACAATCGTTTCCGTATGATCAGAACCGTATTGAGCAATATGGGCAACGGCTTCATCAAAGCTATCGATCACCTTGACCGAAACTATCAAATCAATATATTCCGTCGCCCAATCATCATCGGTCGCCGGCACCAGATCAGGAAGCAGCTCCAGGGTTTTAGCACAACCTCTGATCTCAACCTCTTTTGCCTGCAAATCAGCCGCCATCAAAGGTAAAAAGTTGGCCGCAATCTCCCGGTGTACTAAAATTGTTTCGGCCGCGTTACAAACACCCGGCCGCTGGGTTTTAGCATTAACCACAATTTTTCGGGCCATCTCGATCTCGGCCCCGGCATCGACAAAAACATGACAGACTCCCTTGTAATGCTTGATCACCGGAATCCGGGAGTGTTCAACAACAAAACGGATCAAACCTTCGCCGCCGCGCGGAATAATCAGATCGATCTCCTCTTCACACTGGAGCAGATAATTTATCGCCTGACGCTCGGTAAAGGGCACAACCTGAACCACGTCAACCGGAATTGAAGTAGTCGCCAAAGCCTCATGCAACACCTCTAAGACTGCCATATTTGAGTGGAAAGCTTCGCTTCCACCTCTTAGGATAACCCCATTCCCGGACTTCAGACAAAGCCCGGCGGCATCGGCGGTAACATTGGGACGAGACTCATAGATCATACCGACAACTCCCAAAGGAATCCTCATCTTGCCGACCAACAACTGATTCGGCCGCCGCCACATACGCTCCACTTCACCAACCGGATCGGGAAATGCCGCCACCTCCTCAAGACCGCATGCCATCGCCTCAAGAACTTTATCACTCAAAGTCAAACGATCAATCATCGCCGCACTAAGACCGTTTTCACGAGCTTTTTCGAGATCAAGCCGGTTACTTTGCTGCAAAAAAACACGCCGTTTTCTCAATCCGACGGCCATCGCTCGCAAAGCTTTATCTTTTTCCAAAGTCGAAGCCGCAGCCAGAACCCGAGCCGCCGATTTAACCTGAACCGCCAATTCTCTGATTTTTTTTTCAATATCCATAATTTTTATTCCTGGTAACCCTGTTATAGTCGGAGACATACATCAAGTATTGCAATCCGGCAAGTAAAAACTAAAAGAGCGGCACCCTTTTGGGATGCCGCTCTTTATTAAACCCATATACAAGTCATGTGGAACAGGATTTATTCAGAATCCATCCCTTTGCGAGAGAGGCGGATTTTACCCTGGCGATCAACTTCGATCACCTTGACCATAACTTCGTCACCCTCTTTCATGTAGTCACGAACGTCGCGAACCCGCTCTTCGGCGATCTGCGAGATATGAAGCAACCCGTCAGTGCCGGGGAAAATCTGAACAAAAGCGCCAAAATCCATAATTCTCTGCACCGTGCCGAGATAGACCTTGCCGACTTCAGCTTCCTGGGTCAAATCACGAATAAGAGCAATCGCAGTCTCTGAGGCCTGTCCATCAACTGAAGCAATCTTGATTTCACCACTATCGTCAATATCGATTTTGGCCCCAGATTTTTCCGTAATCGCGCGAATATTCTTGCCACCAGGTCCAATCACGTCTCTGATTTTGTCGGGATCAATCTTAATCGTCATAATTCGCGGGGCATAATCGGAAAGTTCAGCTCGGGGTTCGGTCAGAGCTTCGGCCATTTTGCCAAGAATATGCAAACGTCCGGCCTTGGCCTGGGCCAGAGCTTTAGCCATGATCTCCGGGCTGATGCCGTCGATCTTAATATCCATCTGAATCGCAGTAATACCATCTTTAGTACCGGCAACCTTGAAATCCATATCACCGACATGATCTTCGTCACCAAGAATATCACTTAAAATGATAAATTCGTCACCCTCCTGCACCAGTCCCATAGCGATTCCGGCTACCGGGGCTTTGATCGGCACACCGGCATCCATCAGGGCCAAGCTACCACCGCAGACCGAAGCCATCGAAGAGGAACCGTTCGATTCAGTAATGTCGGAAACGATACGTATGGTGTAAGGAAACTTGTCAGCTTCCGGCAAAATCGCATGTAAAGCCCGGCGAGCCAGAGTTCCATGACCAATTTCACGGCGACCCGGACCTCGTAAGAAACGAGCTTCACCGACACTGTAGGGCGGGAAGTTATAATGCAGCATAAAGTTGTTAAAAGTGTTGCCCCGCAGGGAGTCGATCCGCTGTTCATCGACCGAAGTACCCAAAGTTGCGGTGACTATGGCCTGGGTTTCACCCCTGGTAAAGAGGGCTGAACCATGCACGCGCGGTAACAATGAAACTTCACAATCGATATCACGAACTTCATCCACCCGGCGACCGCCGATCCGTACTTTATCAGTACTGATCTGGCGGCGGATAGCTCCGCCCAGCAGATTTTCAAAAACCTCACCCAGATCATCCGCCGGAATTTCGGCTTCGGCCAAACGCACCCTGATCTCATCTTTGAGCGCACTGAAATAGCCCTGGCGCTCAAGCTTATCAGCAACATTGATACCCTCTTCAAAACGGTCAGCAAAATGCTCATTGACCAAAGCCAACAAATCACCGTTGATAACCGGAGCTATGACTTCACGTTTTTCAACCCCGATTTCTTTAACCATCTCCAACTGGGCATCAAGAAAAGGCTGGGCCGATTTGTGACCCAACGCTAAAGCTTCCAGCATAATCTGCTCATCAACCTCTTGGGCTCCGCCCTCAACCATCACCACAGCCTCACGACTGCAAGCCATGATCACATCAAGATCACTCTCATCGATCTCAGCAAAGCTTGGATTAACCACCAACTCACCATTGACCCGAGCCACCCGCACAGCGGCAACCGGCCCGGCAAAAGGGATCTCGGAGATCATCAAGGCGGCTGACGCCCCGGTCAGTGCCAAAATCGCCGGATCATGAATATTATCGGCCGACATTACGGTCGCG
>JAYEMC010000175.1:0-3621 GCA_034717935.1 Pseudomonadota bacterium
GATAGTGATCGATTGTCGGAGAAATACGCAGCGCTTGGGCCTCGATATTGCCTCCGCACCATGATATCCGGCTTTTTTCGAGGAGCAGGGTTTCAGCAGATTCAACCCGGAAGGCGAAGCAGCCGTCCTTGCAGATGATATTTCCCGCCGTGAGCTGGTCAAAAACTAACCTTTGCTCGGGAGCGCTGCGCAGAGAGGGCAGTTCGGGAAAATACAGGTGGCAGTTGATACCGTTGCAGAGGAGGTTTTTTTCAGCGTTGCGAAAGATGCCTTTCTCAATAATGGTGGTGGCCGACCCACTTATTTCATTGGCTTTGTATGAGAATTGGCCCTGGGCGCTCAAGGTGCCGTCGAAGGTGCTGCCGGCAGCTGAGTCTGAAAATTTTCCTAAAGCAATTGGCTCTGCCGGTTTACAGGCGGGGATTGCAAACGTTGCCGCCGCTTGCGGGGCGCCGTTTTGGTCGAGTTCACATTGACCATTGGTGATCATTTTTAATCCGGCAATCAGAGCACTCTTATGCCGCCCCTTGAGCAGAATTTTTTCTCCTTGTTGTTGTAATGATGTGCTGAATTGACCTAGGTTCAGATCGTTTAGAAAGATCTTTCGGCAGCTCAAATTTCCCTTACATCCACTTGTTTGTTGGTTTGCGGGCCAGTGCCAGGGCAGTGTTCCAGATATTTCCAGAACTCTAAGATCATAATCCGGGATCTGCAAAATACCCCCCGCGAATTGCAATGTGGTTTCTATTGCAAGGCCGGAGGAATCTTTATATTGGAGTTCGCTTTGTAAATTGAGATTTGGTAGTTTGAAGTCTAAATCCGGTTGTTTGCTGTTTAATGTCGGTTTTTGGATGGCGACTTGCCACTTTACTTCGCTTTTTTCTCCTTGACCTGAGGCTTTAAGGGTGATTGCCGGAGTGCTTGCAGTAACTGTTAAATCTTCCTTTTGCAGCTCCCAGATGGTGCTGTTATTGGGGCTGTTAAGTGAGGCTTGCCACTCTCCATCGGGATTGAAGTTAGCTTTAAGTTGCCATTTTTGCTGTAGTGGTCGATTCCAAGTGAAATCGTCATGGCGTCCGGATAATAGAGTTGTCCAGTGACCTTGAAGTGAAGTGCTGCTCAGGTTGTTTTTGATCGAGAGGTCAATAGCGGAAACTTTGAAATTGGGCAATTCAATCTCTGGCACTTGCAGGCTTAGATGGATACCCTCTTTCTCATTCAGGTTTGCCGTAAATTTTAGCGTGACCGGCTGGTTGTTGGGGCAGAGCTTTAAAGTGCCGTTCAAGATGGTGCTCACAGGCGTTGGGCCGGTGGCTTTCTTGAGTTGGATGGAGAAGGGGATGCGATATTTTTTCCCGTCCACATCGGCCTGAATAACGGATCGTTTGATTTCAAGTTCCTTAAAAGGCAGGGTTGGAATTGCAATTGTCGAGGGTGAAGTTTTATTCTCAGGGTTTTGCTTTAAAATCTTTTCCAAGCCGCTAATTGACAGACTTCCTTTACTGAAAAAGGTTTTTATGTTAACCCCGCTTAAAGTAACTTTTTTGAGCTCACCTTTTTGGAGTGAGGTGGGGCTGTAAGTCAAGTTTACGTGTTCAATTGTCAGATCCGGATCGGTAGTTGCTCCCAGGGTTATAGGGCCGGCAATTATTTGGCTGAATCCCAAACGATTGATCGGGCAAACAAGTGAGGGCAAGCCTGTTTGTCCGGCGATATGGGGTAAAATTCGGGTCTCTATGAGGTCGGGAAGCATTAAGAGCAGGGTGCTGCCCAAGCCGAATCCGAGGAGTAGAATAAAGCAGCCTATACGGGCTATTTGTTGCCGGTAAATCATCTGTTGATACAATTTTTAAGGAGAAATAAATGTCAGAAAATATTCATCTGGTCTGTTCCCAGTGTCAAAGTTTGAACCGAGTACCCGAGTTGCGTATCAAGGAAGATATGCGTTGTGACAAATGTCAAAATCCGCTATTGGCCGGTCAGGTGGTTGACTTGACGGCCCAGGTCTTTGCCCCTTTTATCAGCAAAAATGAGCTTCCGGTAGTGGTTAATTTCTGGGTTTCATGGTGTGGCCACTGCCGCAATTTTACTTCAGTATTTGACGAAGCGGCAACTCAGTTGCAGTATCAGGTGCGGCTGGCCCGAGTCGAGAGTGAGGAGGAGCCGGATTTGATCCGGCAATTTGTGGTCAAAGGGATGCCGACTCATATCATTTTTCGGGCGGGTCGCGAAGTGGCGCGTCAATCCGGGGCCATGCCGTTACCGGCTTTTATGTCGTGGTTGCAGGAATATTTGTAAAGCCAGACCACGAAATAGTCTGAAAAAGTCAAGATTAAGGTCAAAGTCAAAAGCTAGGCCACGAAATACACGAAAAAGGTCAAAGTCAAAGTCAAAAAGTAAGGTTGTTAACATGTTGAAGGTTTTTTGTGCTTTCGGCTTTTTTTCGTGTCTTTCGTGGTCAGATGTTTTTAAGCAGTTCTTGCACGGCTTTGCCGAGCTGGTTGATGGTATAGGGTTTTTTGATAAAGGTTGAGGGGCCGAAGCTCAGGGCCTTTTCCACCTCCTCATTTTCCGAAAAACCACTGGCAATAACCGCTTTTAAGCCCGGTTTGATCCCGGTCATGCGGGCGTAGGTTCGACGGCCATTGATGCCGGGATCCATGATCATATCGAGGAGTACCAAGTCTATTTTGTTTTTTGCCAAGCACTCAATACCTTCCTCTCCCGAAGTGGCGGTTTGGGTTTGATAGCCAAGTGAATTTAAAAGTTCTTCGGCAATTTCTCGTTGCATCTCTTCATCATCGACGATCAGGATCTTTTCCTGTCTGCCTTGGAGTTTCTTGAGGGTTGTTGCGGCGTGCTCTTGTTCCAGGCGGCCTTCATCTTTGATTTTCTTTCTTGTCGCCGGCAGGTAGATGGTAAAGGTTGTGCCATTTTTGTCGCTTTCGACCAGGATATCTCCATTATGGTCACGAATCGTATTCCAAACTACAGTCAAGCCTAAGCCGGTGCCGCTGCGGCCCATGATTTTTTTACTATAGAACGGTTCAAAAATATGCTCTTTGTCGGTTGCTGAAATTCCGGAACCGGTATCCTTGATAATAATCGAGATGTACTCGCCCGGGTTGAGGAACTTATTTTCGTTGAGAGGTTCTTCGATATAGAGGTTGCAGGTTGTAATCGTGATGCCGCCTTCTTCTTTAATTGCCTCAAAAGCGTTAATCAGGAGGTTGAGCAGACTTTTACGAAGATGTGTCGGCGAACAGTTTATGGAGAGTAGCTCAGGGTCCAAAATGGTTGTGATTGTAACCTGGTCATAGCGTTTTTTCAGATCTTCAAATTCCGGCGATTCAAGTAAAGTTTCGATGAAGCTTTCGACCGCCACGACCTCCCTGGCGGCGGCGATGCCCCGGGTTACGGTGAGCATGTCGGCCACCACTTCGGCGGCTCGTTTACCGGAATCGAGAATCGCCTTTACCGGTCGGCGCAAGTCGCTTTCCGGCGGCAGTTTCATTAAAATAATTTCCGGGTAGCTGATTATTCCGGAGAGGATGTTGTTCAGGTCATGGGCAACCCCGCCCGCCATCAGACCAACCGCCTCCATCTTCGTGGCGAGGATCA
>JAYEMC010000176.1:0-16746 GCA_034717935.1 Pseudomonadota bacterium
CGTAACTCGGCATCAGGATGTTTAAGTCGATTCCGAAACACCCGGTTATCAGCAAAAAGTGTTGTGACCGTCTCTATTCCCCCGATAATCCTCTGCGCCAGGCTTTCATCATCCTGGTCGGAATCATTTTCTGAGGCAATCAATTCGGCGACCTCCATTTGATCTTCAAGGTCATCGTCACTCTCGGGAGCGGTTCCGGCGTCATCACCGACATCTTCCTCATCTTCAAGAGAGGTCAACCCGCTTTCGATATCCTCTTCTATCTCGACCTCTTCTTCAATATCCCGACTGATAGATTTAACTCCGATCTCTTCAGATCTCAGCAAATCACCAAGATATTTCAGTGTATTAACCGTCAAAACCGACTTCAAGAGAGCTTTAACTACCTCCCTTTCACCTTCATCAATCTTTTTAGCAATTTCAACCTCGCCCTCACGAGTCAGCAAAGGTACTGAACCCATCTCCCAGAGATACATACGCACCGGATCGTGGTGCCGTTCAGACGAGCTCTCGACAACCGGCGCACTCGACTCCGCCCCATCTTTGCCCTGCCCATCACCGGCACCCGGCAGCTTGGCAACCTTGTCACCATCGACGACATCAATCCCCATCTCGGCAAAGAGCATCAACATCTCATCGATTTTTTCCGGCAAAACCGCTTCAGGAGGCAGCACTTCATTAATCTGGGCATACGAGAGAAAGCCTTTCTCTTTACCCCGAAGAATCAAATTTTTAATATCATCTGAATTAATTATGGTATCAATAGCCTTAGCATTCCCTGCCGCTACAGCTGTACCACTTGATGTTGCCGACATTTTCACCTCTTATTCAGAATTTTCGTAACTATTCAGCTAACCCGCAAATTCTGGGTACACAATCCCGATTTCCTTCGGAAAATCAGGTTATGTCCCCAGAATTTGCTAAATTTCATCAAGATACGACACTTCTATACTTATGCTTAATAGTTACAAATTTTACTTCTATATTCATCAAGATACAGATAGTTATTTGTTGTTTTGCTACGCCATCAAACTTTTTTTCAGCTCCATTTTACGCCGTAAAAGGACAAACATCTGATCTTCATCCCGACACTGCGTAAGTTCCCGATCAAGATTACGGGCCTGTTCACGACCCTGGCGTTTGCGCAAACTTGCAAAACAGTCACCCACAACATTTCGCGCCATCTCCAGATCTTCTGCCGGGGCCGGCAAATGCACCAACCTGGCATAGAGAGAACAAAGGGAATCATCATCTCCGCTGCCGCCGGTAAGACGCTCCAGCAAAACCCTGCCGTTACTATCGTGGGGATCTTGAGTCAGCTCCGTATAGAGTCTGCAACAATCCGGATTTTCCACAAGTTCCAAATAATTTTCTTCAAACTCTTCATCGAGTTGAGGGTAGCCCAAAAGGGTTGCCAGAATAATCTCTTCCGGCTGTGACACCGGAGGTGGGACTGGTTGCAAGCCGGCTCCTTTGCAAACAGTCGCCGCCGGCAAAGTCGAAGATCGCTCAAACCCTCTTGCCGGATGCTGTTGACGATGCTGACGCATCCGACGATACTCATCGAGAACAATCTCTTCGGCCAGACGCAGCGTCTCCGCCGTTGAACGTAAAGCCATTCCCCGTAAGGGATCATCGGGCAAACGTAATATCATCTCCAAAACTTCACGTAAAAACTGCAAACGATCATTATAACCATCCAGGCCAGCCCCTTTTTCTCGAAGAAAATAATCAAAGAGTGAGGTCTGTCGAGCCAGGGCCTCATGCAAACCCTGATCATCAAGTCCTGAAGCCAGCTGGTCCGGATCTTTAACACCATCCGGCAAAAGCACGATATCAGGCATAATTCCGACTGCCATAAAGAGCGGCAAGGAGCGAAAAGCTGCGGCCCGGCCAGCCCGATCATTATCAAAAAAAATCGCTACTTTTTTAGTATAGCGTTTAACCGCAACCACATTTTCTTCAGAGAGTGCCGTCCCTAAAGTGGCGATGACATTATCAACCCCTCTTAAATAGAGGGCCAGAGCATCCATATAGCCTTCAACCAAAAAAGCCGACCCGGTCTTGGCAATCGCCGGTCGGGCATGATGAAGGTCATAGAGCAAACGCCGTTTATTGAAGATCGGCGACTCCGGACTATTAAGATATTTGGGCTCACCATCGCCCAGAGAACGACCGCCAAAACCGATCACAGTACCGGAAACATCACGAATCGGAAAGATCAGACGATCACGAAAACGATCATAACGCCGGTTACTGCCCTCTTTTTGGACCAGCAGCCCGGCAGCCACAGCGACCCTTTCATCAACCCTCCGGCGCCCCATTTCATCTTTTAATGAAGACCATGAATCCGGGGCAAAACCTAAACCAAAGGCTTTTGCCTGAACCGGATCAATACCCCGCTTTTTGAGATAAAGACCAACTCCCCCATTAAGATTAGCTTGGAGCCCGGAGGTAAAAAAGTTCTGCGCACAGGCTACGGCCCGTTCCAGATTTTCACGTTCCGAACGGGCTTTGGCTTGGGCCGCAGCACTGCCCCGACGCCGCTCGTAGGGAGAGATATCGATACCCGCCCGAGTCGCCAGACGAACCAGGGTTTCCGGGTAGGAAAGATTTTCAATCCGCTTTAAAAAACCGATCGCATCGCCACCCACCCCACAACCGAAACAGTGAAAAATAGCTTTTCCCTGATGCACGGTAAAGGATGGCGTCTTTTCCCCATGAAAAGGACATAACCCTTTATAATTGACGCCGGCTTTAGTCAAAGCCACATAGTCACCTACAAGCTCGACGATATCGATACGTGAACGCAGGTCACTGACAAATTCAGGGGGAAAAGAGTAGTTGGTCATTGGTTACAGGACTTTAGTGATGGAAAATCGGCCTCACTAACCACACCTTTCTGTTTGGCCAAATCAACATTTAATCCGGCCAGCAAGCGATAAGCCCCAAGATAGTCGGGAAACTTTTCCCGTAAAGCGGCCAAATGAGCGGCAACTGTTTGGTCGTCGCCTCTGACAATCGGCCCGGTCAGAGCCTCGGCAGGAGAGACTCGTTCAAGGTTTTCAAAACTGCCGCGAATCAGAGGGAGCAACATGCGCCTGGCGGTATCGGCATCGACCCCGATTCCGGTCATCATGGTTATCGCCATCTCTTCCAAAGCAATAAAAAAATTAGAGGAAACTACGGCGGCAGCATGGTATAACACCTTATCTGCAGCAGCCAAACAAACTAGGTTACCGGCCAAAGCAGCAACCACGCGCTCAGCTACCGGTAAGGCCCGTTCATCCCCTTCGAAGGAGAAATATGAACCAGCCAAAACCTCCACCCCCCCCTCAACATCGGCGATACTCTGTAGTGGATGCAGGGAAAAAGTGATGGCATCCCGAGCCGCCAGAAGCTGCAGGACAGTGGAGGTAAGTGAACCACTCAAATGAGCGAAAAAAAGCCCGGCCAGATCCGCGCCGGGAACAAATTCTGCCAAATTATCCGCAACTTCGACAATATAACGATCTTGCACTGCAAGAAAAACCAGTTCGGCTCCAACCACCGTTTCCGCCGGGGTGGAGCAAACCGTTACGGGGCCATTGATCCACCCCTTTAAAGCTTTGACTTTAGCCGGATTAGGATCACAAACCCGCAAACGGCTAACCCCTTGACGCCACAAAAGAACTGCCAAAGACGTACCGACTCGGCCTAAACCAACAATTGCAATAGACTTAAAATTCTGCGCCATACATCCCAAAAACACAATATATACAAAAAACAATAGCCGTCGGCACTGCCGACGGCTTAATTTAATTTAACTCAACCCATTAATATTTTGCTTTAATACAGGCAAAAGTTGCTCCACGCACTGTTAATGATGTAAAGTTAACGACTATTTACAATAACTTTCTATAAAATAACCAGTGATATCTCAGTTGTCAAGAAGATGGACACATTTTATTAAAAAAACTTAAAAAAAAAAGAGTACCGACCCAGAATGAATCGGTACTCTTTTATGATTGCTGACACCGTCTAACGACGGTGTTGCCGTACCTAACTAGAACCGGAAAGTCAAGCCGGCATTAACCAACAGTAAGTCACCATCGGTATCGTAGAGGTAAGGCTCTTCATCACTGTAATCAGTGTAAGAAGCGTTAAGGTTTATGGTCAGACGCTCGTTGAAATCATAAGAGCAGCCGATATAGTATTCCATCTCTTCAATATCGAGATCGGAATTATCTTCCCATACAGCAAAGGCCAAATTATGGTCATAGCCGAATGAAGCAGGGTCTTTGCCTTCAAAATAGGCGGCACTGAGATTTTCCATCTCAGCTTGGCCCCAGTTGAAGATGATACCACCATTAAATTTCAGTTTCTCGGTAGCTTCATAATCTGCACTTATAAGCAAGGTGTGAACGTCTGTATTGTACTCCATATCTGACAATGTGACCCCAAAACTTGGGGACAGGAAAGTGCCGGCTCAGCCGCCATAAGCAACCGATGAGAGAAAAGCCTGATCCTCCATGTCCATATAGTTATAGGCAAAAGTAAATGTCAGGTTGTCCATTGGCGCAACAAAAAGATCAGCACCTAAAGCAAACATCTCTTTATCAAAGCTGTTGCCGTGTCCGGGAGCATCAATCTTGACCTCTTCAAGATCGTAATCGAAATGACCACCCAAGATAATACGCGGCGTAATGTGATAAGTCGCATGCGCCTTGAATTTATGCACACTCTCCGGCTCTGAAGTCAAATCAAGAGTCCGGCTATTGTACATGACATAATATTCGGTTGATTTCGCACTACCGGGCAATGGCAGGTCTTTAACCGAACAGGAGCTCGACGTACAACCAGCCGGATCGAGATTGGCTTTGAGCCATGCCTGCATCGCCAGAGGATCGGCATACGCGGCATTCTCGTGCGCGAATGGATCATCAATATCCTCATAAGAATATTCCACGCGGAAATGTAGATGATCAATAAAATGACTGCTTAAAGCGATAGAGTAGGTATCAGCTGTCTCTTCCCATTCAGCATCAACATCATCAACTTCACGATCCCAACCGAGCAGTACACTGGTACGCGGCAAAACCTTGAATTTAAAGTCAGCACCGTAGGTATCAGTTTCACGTGAGAGCGAAGATTCACGCTCCCAGGGCCAGCCGTCATGCCCTTGCGAGTAACCGTGCAATCCAAAATCGTGCGGATCAACAGCCTGGGAGTTGGCTCCCTGAGGATCATAAGTTGTATCGTCGTAACTGACAACAACATCGTCTGCATCAAGATCTTCATGATGATATTTAAACGACATCGTCATAGAAGAGACCGGTGATGAAGTCACCCGCACAGCGTAAGCGTCATAATCGAAGCTTGGATCATCGCTTATGGTTACGTCACCAGCATTAACGTCCTGAGCATCGTTATTCTCGATCTCAGTATGAACATAGCTGGCAAATACCGTAGTATTCATAGGCAAAGCGATCTGCGCCTTGAAAATATGCGAATCCTTCTCCGAATCCGGTGTCGTAGAGTAAGCACTTTCACCATCAGATGCATCAAGTACGGTCTTCTTTTGGAGACTCCCGGCCGACAGATAGAAATTGGTCGGAGCCTTAGAATCTTCATCAAACTCGCGTCGCAAAAAAGTGTAATCCAATGTGACCAGACCTAAGTGGGCGGTTGCACCAATCTGGAAATCCTGGGTCTTTTCATCGATTTTGTGTTTATCGGCCGCAAGATGACAACCGGCACACTTGCTCACAGTTCTAGTTTGCTCATATCCCTCACGTTGTTCCATCCTATATTTGGTGTGAATCTTGATGAACTCGGCTCCGGGAATCAGAAATTCATTCTCGGAAACAAGTTCCTCACGGGTAACGTAGAGGTCATCTCCCCATGAGCTGTTCCGTGCGATCGCGACATTAGCACCCATAACTGTCGGTTTGCCCATTACAGCTTTGGTACCCGCCGCCACGTACAACGGTGAAGTCTCCGTCATACCGGCTGGAAACTGAAAATCGGGATCATCATTATAGTTAACCAGATCATCATTTTCGAGCCAGTGAATAAATTTCTGATAGCTGTTTTTGGTCCGAAAATAACGTTTAATATCCATATCAAAGCGTCCGCCAAAATCATCATCATCCAGATAGTTGACGTCCAAATCATATTTCATACCGCTCTGATAGCCATCGATGTTCACATCGAACGTAGGGTTAGCACCCTGATCTGCGGTCTTATACTCGGCCGCACCCTCCCGTGAGTCGTCGATATCGACCCCCTGGATACCGATTCCGACACTACCCGTGGTCTGTCCCGCCCACGCAAGCATCGGTACCAGCACCAGACAGAGGGCCAGAATCGTGTATTGTGTAATACGTTTCATGAATCTCTCCTTCTGTCTATTATCGGATTAAACCACGCCCCTGACCGGGAACGGTCTGGGATGGAAGATCGCTGCCATGAACCTGAGAATGACACTGGGTACATTTGGTTGCATAGGCCTTACCCCAGAGGGTTTTATCACCATTGAACGTAGCACTGGCATCCAACGGATTTCCATAGATATCAGTAATCGTACCTGACGGACTTGAAGTCCGGCCGGCATGAAAATGAGGCTCATGACACTGCAAACAGAGATAAGGCTCATTCGCTTTTTTCAGGTTGTTGGATACCGTACCATGCGGATCATGACAGATCGTACAATCGTCGGAAACCGGGGAGTGTTCGAAAACAAACGGCCCCTGATAACGGGCATGACAATTTAAACAAAGATCGTTAAGACGCTCATCGGTTTTCAGATTTTTCACCATCGAACCATGGTTGGCATGACAGTCACTGCAGACCATTTTCCCTTCTTTGACCGGATGATGTGAAGGATAGTACATTTTCGCCCGCTCAAGCGCATGACACTCATAACAGAGTTCAGGCTCGGCTTTTTCCAGTGATGCTTCCACTACCGGAGGACTGTGGATCTTATGACAGCTAAGACAACCGACATCATTCATCGGATGGGCCGTACCAGCCCAATCAAAGTGGGCGCCATCGCTATGACAACGTAAACAGACCGCCGATGCCGTTCCCGGATCCATCTCCGTAAACGAAATAACTTCGGCTGGATCTTCAGATTCCGTATGCAAGCTCGCAGGACCATGACAGGTCTCACAACCTTTCATACCAATTGCCGTCTCCTTGGCCAGAATACGGTCATGGATCGAGCCGCTAAAGGCTGCTGCCAATTCATCATGACAATCAGCACAAGAGTCGCCACCGGCAAACTGAGCCCCTTCTACGGGAACCGGCAACTTGAGGACGCTGGCCCTTTGATTACTCAAAGTCGTGCAGGCGGTGATGGTCATAGCTAGCGCCATCAGCAACCCTGCAGCCAGCAGAATCCAATGCTTTCTCATGTTCATAACCTCTCTCTTCTCCTCGTTAAAATATTTCTTACCCCACCATACAACTACAACAGGGTTTACCGAACCTGACACCCCTCCCGGGTATCATCGGCAACAAACAACCTCTAATGCCGCAAGCCACCTCCTCTTTGTCTATGCTTCATTAAACAACTTCCTTTCCACACTTAATGAGATTTCAAGATGCCCGGAATGCTAACTGCATGTATGGCGAAAACTATCAAACCACCAAAACACACCCAGTACGCCTGCTTCCAACCGGCACCAAAACTTATTCCGACATTTTTCAACTGATTCTACTAATTGATTAAATCGCTTCTGTCAATCATTAAAATTAACTTATTCTTAATCTTGTTGTGAAAAAAATATTATTGTAAAATCTTTATATTCACATAATTAGACTGTATGCACGCAGCCAGATTGCCGCATTCGAATTAATGTAACATTGTTTTATTCTTGCCGAACAAATAACAAAACAATCCGCGGCCACTCTTGATCTTCCAACCTTCCCGAATCAAGAAATAACCCGGCTTCCTTCTACATAAAAACTTTTCATTCTTAACCCCCTTAACCTTTCGCTTGTCTTTATCATATTTTTTTGCTAAGTAGCCGCGCTTACTCTTGGAACCGCAGTACAATTGCTCTGATTAGCAGGCCGATCACGTAAAGTTATATCACCTTAAATATAGACAGACAATATTGAACCCAATTCATATACAGTGAGGTATCATTATATGGGTTTACGAATGATTGTAACCGTAAAACAGGTTCCCGACACTCACAACGTGTCAGGAGACGCCATGAAAGAAGATGGAACGGTAAACCGGGCCGCACTCCCGACAATTTTTAATCCCGAAGACCTAAACGCTCTGGAAGAGGCCTTGAAAATTAAAGAGACCACCGGCGGCACGGTTACATGTATCTCAATGGGACCGCCAAATGCGGTCGACGTCTTAAAAGAGTGCCTCTATCGGGGAGCTGATGATGTTATCCTGGTTTCCGACCGCCGCTTTGCCGGTGCCGACACCCTGGCAACTTCATACGCCCTCAAATGCGCCATTGAACAAGTCGGAAAATATGACCTGATTCTCTGCGGCCGCCAAGCCATTGATGGAGACACAGCTCAAGTGGGCCCCCAAATTGCCGAAAAACTGAATATCAATCAACTAACCTGCATTTCGGCCGTAACTGCTATTGACGAACAGTCAATTACGGCAAAACGTTCAGTTGAAGACGGTTACGAGATCGTTAAAAGCCGGTTTCCGGTACTCCTCACCATAACCGCAACGACCAACGAACCCCGTACCGCTAACGCCAAAAAGGTGATGACCTACAAAAATATCGGCAAAGAGATCTGCAACACATCCTACGATGAAAGCTACATGGCAGCAGAAGCCTGTGCCGTCCTCAACCACGTCAAAGAGTGGAATGTGGAAGCCATCGCCGCCGACCCGATCCAATGCGGTCTTTCCGGGTCACCAACCAAAGTCAAAAAAATTCAGAGTGTCGTCTTGGCCGGCTGCGAAAGCAAACAGGTTACCAACACTGATGCCGGGGTTACCGATTTGATCCATGAGCTGATAAAAGAGAATATCATAGGCTAGGAGCTTAGGAATGGATAGCAAAAAAAATGTAATGGTTTTTATTGAGACACGCAATGCCAAGATTGCTGAAGTCAGCCTAGAGCTCCTCAGCGCCGCCGGTCGCCTGGCCCAGGAGCTCGGCGGCAGCGTTGAGGCGATTGCTCTTGGTCACAATCTGGCAGATGAGATGAAAATTCTCGGCCATTATGGCTGCCGACGGGTCTACTATACCGATGATGAACGATTGACTCATTTCACCTCAATCCCCTACGCCAAAACCGTCGTCAAGATGATCCAACAGTACCAACCGGGGATAGTCCTCTTTGGCGCCACCACTATGGGCCGAGATGTCGCCCCCCGGGTCGCATCGGCTTTAAAATGCGGCTTGACCGCCGACTGTACGGATTTACAGATTGGCGAACACAAAATCAAGGATGTCACGTACAAAAACACGCTGATGCAGATTCGCCCGGCTTTCGGCGGCAACATTGTCGCAACCATTGTCTCACCCGAAAGCGTACCCAGTATGGCAACTGTTCGCGAAGGGGTAATGAAAATGATCGCTCCGGATTCAAGCAAAACGGTTGAGATTATTCCGGAAGCCTGCCGGCTCGATGATGATGATTTTCTGACTGAGGTTCTAGAAGTCATTCGCGAGGAAAAACAGGTCAACCTGAAAGCGGCTCAAGTCATCGTTTCAGCCGGAATGGGAGCAATTGATCCCGAAGCCCTGGCTCTGGCTAAAGATCTGGCCAAACTCCTGGGCGGAGAGCTGGGATGCTCTCGACCGGTAGTCGATTCAGGGGTTTTAGATAAAGATCATCAGGTCGGGCAAACCGGCATAACCGTACGCCCCAACCTCTATATCGCTTGCGGAATTTCGGGACAGATCCAGCACCGAGCCGGGATGTCTGAGGCCAAGCGCATTATCGCCATCAATAAAGATCCTTTAGCCCCGATCTTCGGCCTGGCCCATTACGGCATTGTCGGCGACGTTAAAGATGTGCTGGGCAAGATGATTAAAGCTTACAAGACTAAATCATAGGAGTCCGGTAATGGATAATTTTTATCGTGATAACGCAGATATTCTTTTCCACATGCGCAACCAGGATCTAACCAGAGTCATCGATTTAAGGGAGGATGGCTTCAGCGAAAAGGAGAGTTTTCCCTACGCCCCCAAAGATCAGGCCGACACGTTGGACAATTACGATCGAGTCCTGGAAATTGTTGGTCAAATTGCCGGTGATTTTGCCGCTCCCAGAGCTCGGGAAGTTGACGAAGAGGGAGCCGGCTTTGCCGATGGCGAGGTGACCTATCCCAAAGGCATCAGGGAAACGATTGCCCGCTTAAATCAGGCTGACCTGGCGGGCTTTACCACGGCCCGAGAATATGGCGGCATCAATATGCCGATGAGTATATTTTCGGCCGCAATTGAGATAATATCTCGGGCCGATGCTTCATTAATGCTCGTCTTCGGCCTTCAGGGATTGAGTGATACAATCGGCAAGTTCGGTTCAAAAGAGCAGAAAGAGCGCCTCCTGCCCCGTTTTGCCAGCGGCGAAGTGATGGGTTCCATGGCCTTGACCGAACCCGATGCCGGTTCCGATCTACAGTCGGTCATGTTGCGGGCGCAGCAGGATGAAGAGGGCACTTGGCGTTTGAATGGCGTAAAACGTTTTATCACCAATGGCTGCGGTGACATATCTCTGGTCATGGCCCGTTCGGAAGAGGGCTCAACCAGCGGTCGCGGACTCTCCCTCTTCATCTATGAACGTGATCAGGACATGAAAGTGCGGCGGATTGAACATAAGCTGGGAATCAAAGGTTCACCCACTTGCGAGTTGCAGTTTAACAATGCCAAGGCGGAACTCTTAGGCAAACGTAAACTGGGTTTGATTAAATATACGATCTACCTGATGAATGGCGCTCGACTGGCAGTCGCCGCCCAGTCGGTAGGAATCGCCGAAGCTGCCTATCGGGAAGCCTACGCCTATGCCAATGATCGGGCTCAATTTAAAAAACCAATCCGTAATTTTACCGTCATCTATGAAATGCTGACCGACATGAAGGTCTCGATTGAGGCGGCCCGCTCCCTGGTTTATGAAACCTCCCGTATTGTTGATATCAAAGAAGGCATTGAAGACCGCATTGAAAAACACCCGGACCGAGCCGCGGACTTAAAAGCTGACTTGAAGCGTTATACCAGACTCGCCTCTCTGTTTACACCATTGGCCAAAAGTTCGGCAGCGGAGATGGCCAACAAAGTCTGTTATGATGCCATTCAGATCCACGGCGGGGTTGGTTTTACGAGTGAGTTCAATGTTGAACGCCACTATCGCGATGCCCGTATCACCAACATTTACGAAGGAACAACCCAACTTCAAGCGCTGGCGGCAATGGGTGGTATAATTGCCGGTGTGGTTTCGGAACGATTAAGTGAGTACGAGAAAAACAACAACTTTTCCACCATCACCGACATCTTCCAAGCAACCAAGAAATTACGTTCCCAACTTGAAATGGCAATCTCCTACATTAAAGAGAAGGGTGATCCCGTTTACCAGGAATTTCACACGACCAGGCTGGTCAACATGGCTACGGATGTTATCCACGCCTACCTGCTGTGCCGGGATGCTCTTCATTCAGAGCGAAAAAAAACCGTCGCCCAACTCTTTATTAACAAAGCCAATCTACGGATCAAATCTACTCTTGACTATATCCTCGCTGATGACCACAGCTTAATAGATTTGCACGCCGAGATAATTGATAAGGAAGATTAAAAAAAACTGCATACAATTTTAAGACTTGACAATATTAGAGCGGAGCTATAGAATACCCACCTTTTTTAATTGTACAAGATAAACCATAGGAGCCTGTCCAAGAATAGGATTTTTTTCTCAGATCAAGGCATGCGATGAAAATTACCACAGGCATACACTAAGTATTCCGAGGATAATTTTTTGAGCATAACGCAGATATGGGGGAAAAAGACATTCTCGGACAGGCTCCTAAAACGAAACACTTTTTCAAATACCTTCTATATTTTACTGGAGAGAGATAATGGCCGTACCTAAAAGAAGAACATCAAAAACCAAAAAGAGACAACGCCGCTCACACCTTGCATTAAAAGCTCCTCAACCTGGCATCTGCCCCAACTGCCAGGCGACAACCGTGCCTCACCGGGTCTGCGCTGCCTGCGGAACCTACAAGGGCGAAACCTTTATTGAAGTCGATTAGTAACTCAATTTCAACAAAGGCCGGCGACACCCATGAAAATTGCTGTTGACGCTATGGGCGGCGACCAAGCCCCACACGAAATCGTTGCCGGAGCCATCGACGCCGCCAGAAACCTGAACCTGCAGATTATTTTGGTCGGGATTCAGGAACGTATTGAGAACGAACTTGATAAGCACGACATAAAAAACCTGCCCATCTTCATCCAACATGCCGCCGAAGTCGTCACTATGGATGACTCTCCGAGCATGGCGATGCGCCGCAAACGGGAATCATCAATCGCTGTCGGTCTCAGACTGGTTCGTGACGGCCGTGCACAAGGTTTCATCTCGGCCGGTAATTCCGGTGCCACCATGGCGATTGCCATGGTGACCTTGAAAAAACTTAAAGGTATCGACCGACCGGCAATTGTCACCTGCCTGCCCACCTTAAAAGAACCGGTTACCATCCTTGATGTCGGCGGCAATGTTGACTGCAGCCCCCTACATCTGGCTCAATTTGCGATCATGGGCAGCATTTACGCCCAGCGGGTTTTAAATCGTCAATTCCCTAAAATCGGCCTCTTAAGCAACGGCGAAGAGGAGAGCAAAGGCAACGAATTGACTCGATCCACCCATGAACTCCTAAAGAACAGTCCTTTAAACTATCTGGGTTCAGTTGAAGGCCGGGATATATTCCCGGGCGACGTAGACGTTATTGTTTGTGACGGATTCGTCGGCAATATCGTCCTAAAAACCTCCGAGGGCCTGGCCCTGGCGATGACCAGTATCTTGCGTGAAGAACTGACCGCCAACACTATTCGCAAAACAGGTGCCTGGCTCTGCCGAAATGGTTTGAAGGGAATGAAAAAAAGAGTCGATTACGCCGAATACGGAGGTGCCCCACTACTCGGAATCAATGGCAATTGCTTTATTGCGCATGGATCTTCGTGCCGCAAAGCCGTTAAAAACGGGATCCGCCTATGCGCTGATTTTTCCGAACAACAAGTTAATGATTACCTGCTTGATGAACTCGATAAAAACCATGAAATCCAGAAACTTCTCCCCAAAAAGAAACTTTGGAACCAGATCAAAGAAAGAATTATCCCCAAGGATTCATCTGATGAAGCAGAGCCGGAAGAGGAACAGTAATCCCACCCCTATAGAATCTACAAAATGGGCCACTTTAGATTAAAATCTATTAATTGACTTGGTTTTCATTGACATTTACTCAACAAATCCACTATATCGGTGAGATTTAGTGGACATATCTGAAAGTAAATAGAATCCATAAATAAGTTACCAACACAGTAACTACCCAGCTAACCCGCAAATTCAGGGTACACAATCCCGATTTCCTTCGGAAAGTCAGGTTATGTCCCCAGAATTTGCTGGAATGCATCAATATACGGTGCTTTTTTACTTACGCTGAATAGTTACCAACACATATTATCGTCCTTTCATCAGATGATAGATGGAGACCATATTGGAAAGCAATAATCAGAATACTGCATTTATATTTCCCGGTCAGGGCTCACAACATATCGGCATGGGCAAAGAACTTCACGACAATTTTCCGGAAGCCCGTGAAACCTTCGCCGAAGCTAGCGACGCTTTAGGTGAGGATCTCACCAAAATCTGCTTTGACGGTTCCCCGGAGAAGCTCAACCAGACCGCCAACACGCAACCCGCTATCCTGACGACCAGCATTGCCGCCTATCGTGTTTTAAGCCAAAAACTCGGCCTCAAGCCGGTACTGGCTGCCGGACATAGCTTGGGTGAATATTCAGCTCTGGTTGCCGCCGGCACCATCTCTTTCTTTGATGCCGTACGCATCGTCCGGGCTCGAGGCAAATTCATGCAGAATGCGGTTCCCGTCGGCCTCGGAACCATGGCCGCGGTTATGGGCATGAAACCTCAACAGGTTAACGATATCTGCGATGAAGCCACCAACCTCGAAAACGATCAAATCGTAGAACCGGCCAACTACAACTGCCCCGGACAGATTGTCATTTCAGGACATATTCCGGCAATTATGGAAGCCGGTGAAAAAGCGCAAAAAGCGGGTGCCAGCCGGGTTGTAAAACTACCTGTCAGCGCCCCCTTCCACTGTTCCTTAATGCGGCCGGCAGCCGAAAAACTGGCCGAACGCTTTGCCGATGTCAAAGTCGGGGAGCCCACAATCCCCATCATTTCTAACGTTGACGCACAAACCAATTACCACGCCGACTCCGTCCGTAACCTTTTGATACAACAGGTCAGCAGCGCAGTTCGCTGGGAAGAATCGATGCAATTGGCCATCAATCAAGGAGTTACTCGAGTGATCGAGATCGGCCCAGGACGGGTTCTCTCAGGACTTATGCGGCGCATCAATCGTCAAGTCAAAACTTTAAATCTGGCAGCGACTCAAGACCTTGACCGGATTGCCGAGAGTTACGCATGATGCCCCCCTCAACGCCTTTCGATTTCAGCGGCAAAGTCGCCCTGGTTACCGGTGGTACCCGCGGCATCGGCAAAGAGCTGAGCAGCACGTTGGCCCAACATGGGGCTCGGGTCTATTTTTGCGGCACCAACCAGGAACTCGGCGAGCAAGTTGCGAATGAGATCAACCAGGAGTTAGCACCGAATAGCGCTGGAACCTCATTTCTCAAAGTTGATGTTGCCGATTTTACAGCCTGCAAAGATATGGTGACCGAAATCACCGCCGAAGCTCAACAGATCGACTTCCTTATCAATAACGCCGGCATCACTCGTGACAACCTGCTCTTACGTCTTAAAGAGAGTGATTGGGACGAGGTTATGGCCGTCAACCTGAAAGGCTGCTTTAACTGCAGCAAAGCGGTTGTCCGCAGCATGATCAAAAAACGCTATGGCCGGCTCATCTTTCTCTCTTCGGTTATAGGCCTGATGGGTAACAGCGGACAATCCAACTATGCCGCCGCCAAAGCCGGCATCATCGGCTTTGGCAGAAGCCTGGCGCGAGAACTGGCCTCAAGAAATATCACCAGCAACATCATCGCCCCCGGCTACATCCAAACCGAAATGACCCAAGCGATGGATGTTAAGGCCCAGGAAAAAATCATCGAGATGATTCCCGCCGGTCGATTGGGTACGGTCAGCGACATCAGCAATACGGTTCTTTTTCTGCTTTCGCCACTGGCTGACTATATGACCGGCCAAGTGCTACAGGTCGACGGCGGAATGTTAATAGCATAAATATACAGTGCTTTTTTACTTACGCTGAATAGCTACAATTAAATAACTCATAACCCTAAAGACAACTAATGAAAGGCAGCTACCGACTATATTGTACAAGCTGCCGTCATAATTAAAAGGAGAATATTACATGTCTATTGAAGAAAAAATCAAAGAAATTATTGCTGAAAAATTGGGTATTAAAGACGCCGGAGAGATCAACAACGAAGCCTCATTCATTGATGACTTGGGAGCCGACTCTCTTGATACGGTTGAACTGGTCATGGCTTTCGAGGAAGAGTATGGGGTCGAAATCTCTGATGAAGAAGCAGAAAAGATCAGAACCGTTCAGAATGCTATCGACTACGTTACCCAACATTCCGCTTAGAATCTATCTCATTTCTCAGTACCAATGACAGAAATTCCAAAAAACGCCTTTCCAAATCTGGAAAGGCGTTTTTTTTGTAAATATTCGCCTGACCCGCAAATTCAGGGTACACAATCCCAATTTCCTGCGGAGAATCAGGTTATGTCCCCAGAATTTGCTGAACATATCAACATATGGCACTTTTATATTTACGCCGAATATTTACTTTTTTTCTTTACAATTATCTCCATTGTCGATAAAAAGTACCGCGTCTGGTGATCACCGCTATGGAGTGACAAAAATAAAGGTAAAATATTGACATTGAGGTAATAGAGTGAAACGCAGAGTCGTCGTAACCGGAATAGGCATGGTAACCCCTCTGGGAACCGGTATAGAAAAAAATTGGCAGCGGTTGCTGGCGGGAGAATCCGGCATCAGCCCGATAACTTCTTTTGATACGGAAAAATTTGCCACTAAGATTGCCGGCCAAGTTACCGATTTCGAGGTCACCGACTTCATCGAGGCCAAAGAGACCAGGAAAATGGATAGATTCATCCATTTTGCTCTGGCCGCATCCGACATGGCCATGGAGATGGCGAAACTTGAAGTCACCCCGAGTTTGAGCCCTCGCCTTGGCGTTTCCGTCGGAGCAGGGCTCGGCGGTTTGCCCTGTCTTGAACAATATCACAAGGTATTGCTGGAAAAAGGGCCACGACGAGTTTCACCATTCTTCATTCCAATGATGATTGCCAACCTGGCTCCCGGCAACATTGCCATCCGCCACCAAGCCAAAGGACCAAATATTTCGGTGGTAACAGCTTGCGCCACCGGCACCCACTCAATCGGCGAGGGCATGAAGATCATCCAGCGCAACCAGAGTGACGTAATGATCTGCGGCGGTACCGAAGCGGCCATCACTCCATTATGTATAGCCGGTTTTAACGCCATGAAAGCCCTTTCAACCCGCAATGATGAACCAACCAAGGCAA
>JAYEMC010000177.1:0-3576 GCA_034717935.1 Pseudomonadota bacterium
CGACGCCATCTTTTTACTTGTAATTATGATAATGAGGCGGTTGCCATGAAAAAACTCTTCCGATTTGGGTTGATTAGCGGATTGCTGTTGCTCGGGCTGTTGGTCATTGCCGTGATCGCTCTGAAGGTCTATTTCAACGAAGAGCGTTTGCGTTCTCTGATTCTGCCGCCGATGCGTGAGGCCTTAGGCCGCGAAGTCGAGATTGCTTCTTTGCAGATTGATCTTTTCAGTGGGGTTAAAGTCGCCGGTTTGGTTGTTAAAGAAGCTGACGGCGAAGCTGATTTTGTGCTGGTTAAAGAGTTTAGCCTTGGTTACAGCCTCTGGCCTCTGTTCGAAAAACGGTTGGAGATCAGTCGAGTCAGGATCGGGCAGCCGGTTATAAATATTTGGCGTAATCGGGAAGGTCTCTATAGCTATAGAGATTTGCAGTTTTTGCAGGCCGGGGCTGAATCTGTCAGTATTGAACCCGGTCGACAAGCATCTTTGTCGGACGAGGATACGGCCGCTAAAGTTCCACCCGCTGCCTTGCCGCTGGCCCTGGTGGTGCAACGCTGTGAGATTACGGATGCTATTATCTCATTTCATGATGAGCTGGGAGAACTGCCTGAAATTGATCTCGAAGTGAATCTGAAAAGCCGCTTGGATATTGGCGATCTGCGGCCGGAATCGATCAATGCGGACGGCAAGCTCGATTTCTCCATGACGGCCGAATATCATTCGCTGACTCCTCAGGTTCAGGGAACGATTGAGTTTGACCGGCAGAAAATGGTTTATGAGGTGTTTGTCAAACAGGAAAATGAGGAGTGTACTGTTAGTGGTTCGGTGAGCGATTATCTGGCGGCCAAACCGGCGATAATGCTCAATTTTGATTCACCCCGCCTGGATCTGGCCTATCTCGCAGCTATTGCTCAGCAGCTTTCAGCTTCCGGCGGCTCCGGTGAGAAGTCGGCGCAAGCTGAGGCAAAACCCGGGAAAGTCGTAAAAACAGCTTCCGCTCCACCATCTCCGCCGTCGCTAACGGCAAGCGGGGAGGTTGATATCAAACAAGCTGTTTATGAAAAATTTCAGGTCGAAAATTTCATCCTCCAATATCATTATGAGGATGCTCTTTTGCGGATAAAGACGTTGCAAGGTGAGTTAGCTGACGGTTCATTTACATCTGCGGCAGAGGTTCAGCCATTTCTTTCACAGCCCGATTTTCAGGGTGATTTCTCATTTGCCGATATTGAGATGTCGGCGCTAATGGCGATGGCGGCACCGGCTGTTAAAGATAATCTGAGTGGGGCTGGGTATGGTCAATTCAAATTCAGTGGTCGGGGTGCCACATCTGCGGTTATACAGAAAAATTTATCGGTTGAAGGTGAGTATGGCTTGCGCCGGGGCGGCCTCGACAATCTGCCTTTGAACAAGAGTCTGGCTCAGCTTTTAGGGTCGCCTGAGTTGGAAAATCTTAAAATTGCCGATCTGACCGGTAACCTGCGGCTTAAAGATGGTCAGGTCAACCTTAATAATTCCTGGAGTGGTGATCACCTCAGTGGTCGGGCGGTTGGCAGAATCGGCCTCGATGGCACTCTTGACCTGCCGCTCCACTTGGTCTTGAACCGCAAGCTTAGTGCAAAGATGGCTCAGTGTTATCCTTGGGTTAAGGAGAGTTTTAATGACGATGCAGAGGCCGTTGTCGATCTGGGCTTGGCTGGAACCCTGTCAAAGCCCAAACTGCGGCTCGATGAAAAAAAGGTGCAAAAACAACTACAGAAAAAATTGGAGAAAAAAATATTAGAAAAGTTGGCAGAGGAGCTGGCCGACAAAGAGGGTGGATCAAGTGAGAAGGGGGGCTCCGTCAAGCCCGAGGATCTGTTGCGTCAATTTCTTAAAGAGTAGGCGGGTAACCCGAAAATAAGTCCACACTTTTGGCAAAAAAAGAACGCGGGTAAATTTTACTCGCGTTCTTTTTTTGCTAACGGGCTTGAATTGCCAGCATGGTAATATCGTCTTCAGCCTCCAGCCCCTCCCCGAAACTCAGAACCTGTTTGTATATCTCCTCAATTAGCTCTGTCGGACTCGAACCGTGTTGTTTCCTGATTATGTTCTGAAGTCGATCAAAGCCAAACATCTCATCTTTGGAGTTAACGAATTCGTTAATCCCGTCGGTGTGGCAGAAAACCGTATCTCCTCTCTTAAAAGATACGCTCTCTTCAGTAAAAGGGACGAATCCGCCCATGCCGATCGGGGCGGCACCTTCGCCCAGCCGGGTAAGTGATCCATCTGTATGTAATAAGAGGGGCGCCGGGTGGCCGGCACTAGCGTAGATAATCTGTTTCCGGTCACCATCCAAAAGGAGGCAGGTCATGGTGAAATAGGCATCAAAGCGATCCATGGGGTATTCCCGATCCAGTATTTCCAGGAGCTTGCGGGGCGAAAAATTATCCTCATGTTTGTGGATATACTGCTGGATACGCTGGGTGATGGAGACCGTAACCAGAGCGGCCGGTACTCCGTGACCGCTGACATCAACCATATAGGCGATAACTTTTTCTTTGTTCAGTTCGATCAGGCTGAAAATGTCGCCGCCGACTGATATGCAGGGCTCATATTTCCAGGCGAATGTGAAGGCTGTATGTTCCGGGCAGGACTCCGGCAGAAGGCTGCGCTGGATGCCGGCGGCGGCTTCCAGATCCTTTTCGATCAGGAGGCGGCGTTCTTCAATAATTCGTTTGCGGGTTTCAGCTTCCGTGATATCGTCAACAATAATTATTACCATATCCTTTTGATTGAAGGATATGTATTTAACCGAGATCAGCAGATGTTTGTTGATGGTTTCACCGGAAATGATAAAACTGCGGCTGATCAGCTGACCTGAAGAGGATATCTTTTCGGTCAGGGCTTTGATGATGGCACTACGAATCAGACAGCTTTTACACTCTTTAAGAGTTCCGCAATCCTTGCCCGCTGTAATCGGAAAGATACAGCCGATGGCATTGCCGCAGAGTTGGCCTTCGACTTCGGCTTCACTTTTGGCAAAGATCTTCTCAAATACCTGATTGACCTGGCGTACCCGAGCTTCATGGTCAACAACAAAAACGGCAGAATTGAGATGGTCAAAGAGGGTGTTGAGAAAAGTGTTGGCCTCAAGGGCATTTTCGAGCCAAATTTCACTCATTTGTAAATCTCCAAAAGAAAGGTTAGCTTCACATTAACGCTACCTTGCAAACCCGTTGCTGTCAAGTTTAAACTCTGCCTTATTTAAGATATTTGGAACTTGATCTTTACTTAATGAGGGAAATTTGCTAGTCATATCGGTCAGATTATATTTTGTTGGAAAAATTAAACTTCGATCATGTTTGATGTATAGGGAGTTGGGAGAGATAGGATGGCAGTAATCGTTCAATACATCGTGGTCAGAAATGGAGAGCAGAAGATGACTTTTACCTCCAAAAAAGAGGCCGATGCTTATGACAAACTTCTTGATGTGGCCGACCAGATGTACACTTTTTTGCAGTCGGCAAAACTCGAGATGAATGCTGATCAGTTGGAAGAGTTATCTTTTTATCTGGCTAAAAATCGTTAAACGGCCGT
>JAYEMC010000178.1:0-3567 GCA_034717935.1 Pseudomonadota bacterium
AGCACGCCGAGCATATGCCCATAGGCCGCATCCGGCTCGGCTGTTGCCAGACTGATTACAAAAGAGATCATTTTTTGCTCATGAAAAGCACCCTGCACCCAACCCACACGAGGGTGACCCATGGTCAGGGCGCTCAATGTGATCGGCGACATGGTATCTTCGGGCGGTAGGCCTCCGACAATCGCCTGCAACTTAATCACATCCTTCAATTCATCAGGGTGGCGCAATTCTCTAATTTCATATTCCATGATCAAACTCCTAACGCGGGAAACCCGCAACCCAATTAAGTAACAGAGGTTAGATTGAATATCGCTTCGCCCTCTTCGAGGGGTACACGGCTCAGCCCGCCACGGGCTAGAGCCCGGTCTGGAGACATGTCCCCGCATCGAGAAATCCAGCAATTGTCTCTCTAACCTGATCCGGCTCGATAATACCATCAAGGAAACCTTGTTCCATCAAAAACTCTGGAGAGCTTTCCTCCTCCATCTTCCTCTCAATATCTTTTTTCTGCTCTGGAGACAACTCCAGTTTAGCCAGAAAACGGGCCACCGCTTCAGGGCCATAAACCGCGATGGAAGCCCCAGGCAGGGCATAGATAGCATGGGGTGAAAAACCGGATCCCGACATAGCGTACAAACCGGCCGTATAAGCCCGGCGGAGCACGATACAGAGTCGCGGAACCCGGGTTTTCGCGATAGTCGTAAAAAGCTCGGCCCCGGCCGCGACAATGCCACCTTTTTCGACGCCCTTGCCGATCATAAATCCAGGTGCGTCGGCCAGGAAGACAATCGGAACATTGTAGGCGTTACATAATTTTATAAAACGGCTCAACTTCCGGCAGGTTTCCGGAAAGAGAATCCCGCCTTTCACTTTGGGGTTGTTGGCCACAATCCCGGCGCATCTCCCGTGAATGCGGGAAAATCCGGTCATCACCTCCCCGGCAAAACCGGCTCCCAGTTCTAGGAATTTATTCTCATCCACCAGTGCCTTAATCACCTGTCGAGCATCAAAGGGACGATTTAACTGAGCCGGAATAATTTCCGCAATTCCCGGAGCATTGAGCTGAACCGGGGCGGCGTTCAATAAAGGCGGCAGCTCATTTTTAGAGGCCGGAAGATAGCTTAAAAAATCGCCAGCCCAAGCCAAAGCCTCGTCCTCAGTCGCAACAACCTGATCACAATCGCCGACCAGGCGGCTGTGCATACGCGCCCCACCAAGCTCCTCATAGGAAACTTTTCCACCCAGCATGGCCTCCACCGCATCGGGCCGGGCCACGCTGACAGATGCATCTTCCAACATCACCACCCCGTCGCACATGACCGTCGGGAAGGCTTGAGCCTGGGCCATATTCCCAAAAACAGCGCAGACCAATGGAACCTCCCCCGCAAGCCGGGCAATTTCAAAATATTGCCTGCCCACACTATCGGGGCCCATCATCAGCTCGACCCCTGTTCCCTGAAATGCAGTGCGACCGGATTGATAAGAGGCTGGAGAGTCGTACAGAAATACAACTGGGCAGGCGCAGTCCGCGGCCTGCGCAAGAGCTTTAATATATCGGGATGCCGAAAAAGAGAGATCGGCAGGTTTCGACCCAGGATCCGGATCAGCGGCAATAACCATTACTTTCCGACCTTTGACTTTGGCCCAACCTGTAAAATAGACCGATCCTGAAGATTCAGCTTCAACTGCCTCTTCCAACGTACCGGGATCACAAAGTTTACGCAAACGCCAACTCAATGTAGGCCCCATTATAGCTCCTTTTTAGTGACTAACTTCTAAAAATCTGCTAAAATAAACGTAACTATTCAGCGTACAGCGTAATATAGTTCTCAACTCATCTCGATACGCCGGATACCCCAAGGGCACTTCCTCTCTTCGTTCGGGCGCAATCTCCAGGCGGCGGCTGCCAAGCCGCTTGCCGATCTGAGCTGTGATCCCCTCGAAGCCGGGCGAAGCCAATGTTTGCAACATTTGTAGTGGCTTTAAGGTAATCACGCTGAATAGTTACAACTTTTTTTGACCAACCAACTTACCCGGATATTTTTTTATGAAACAGGCCCGTTTTCTTGTTCTCTGCGTCGTTTTTGCTGCCTTTATGGCACGACTGGACACCAACATTATCAGCGTCGCCCTGCCGACCTTAAGCTCATTTTTTCATGTGCAGGCCGCAACCACGGCCAATCTCATGCTCTCTTTCCTGATCGTCGTAACCGCAATGTTGATTCCTCTGGGCTATTTGGGAGACCGCATCGGATTTCGCACGCTTTTAATCGCCGGATATCTGTTTTTTACTCTTGGCTCCCTGCTCTGCGGAGTTGTCAACGGGTTCACCCTGCTCGTGGCCGCTAGAGCCGTCCAGGGTATTGGAGCGGCCATGCTGATGATCTCCGCCTACTCCCTGGTTCCGCAACGCCTTGGGCCCGAGAGTGTGGGCAAAGCGATGGGTTGGATGGCGGTTGCCGGGTCCATGGGAATTCTGCTGGGGGCACCCTTAGGCGGCATACTGATAGAATGGTTCTCCTGGCGGGCAATTTTTTTGATCAATCTGCCCGTGGGAGTGATAGCAATTTTCCTGGTCTGGCGAACTATGCTTCCAGACAAAGCCAAGCCCGCAGGCGCGACGCCCGAAACTTTTGACTGGCTCGGAGCAACTCTGGCAATCGACGGCTTAATACTCTTCTGTTTTGCATTGGGGCGTTTGCGTAACGACTTTTTTGCCCTCAACACCTGGTTGCTACTTAGCTCAGGAGGATTGCTGATCATCTTGTTCCTGATCCGGCAAGGCTCCAGTAATCACCCCCTGATTGATCCAAATTTGTGGCTCAATCCACTGTTTTGCCGGGGATTGGGCATGCAGTCTCTGGTCTTTTTGGCCCTCGCAAGTCACAGCTTCAGTACTCCATTTTATCTGGATATTGTACTGGAACTTTCCCCGCAAAATTCCGGTCTGGCAATGGCACTTTTCCCGATTGGGATTATGCTGGCAGCACCGGCTGCCGGACGTTGGGCTGACCAGATACAACCAGCAATTATCTGTAGAGCAGCTGCCACTGGAGGCGCACTGACATCGGCGATCTTCACCCTGTTTGTTTACCTGGGCATCTACTCGGCAATTTACACTTATCTTTTTTTCCTGGGACTCTGTCTGGGAGCTTATTTGGGACCTGGTGCCAAATTGCTCCTGACCGGGGCTCCCCAAGTAAAACAAGGCACCATCACCGGCATTTTTCACACGACCAATAATCTATCCCTGGTAATTGGTGTATCCGTTGCCAGCCTCATGCTCCATCTCGGCCAGAAAGCTGCCAACACGGAACTTGGCGCAGGATTACCCGGTGAACCATTCTTACCACTTTATCTGTTCAATGTTGTCTGCTTCGCCGCAGCGGCTCTCCTGGCCTTTAAAATTGATAAACTCGTAAAAAATCTCGGGACAGGCTCCTAGGACTGCCTGTTACCCATAAGTATCACCAAATGGCTTAGTTTATTCTAACATAGAAAACCTTGCCCTCTGGGCAAGGTCAGAGATCATTGGCTATGCCATATGATCGATTTTGTGTTTGTTGG
>JAYEMC010000179.1:0-3560 GCA_034717935.1 Pseudomonadota bacterium
TAGTGTTGTGGTTAACTGTTTGCCGGGTGGTAGCTACACGCGTGTCATTGATTATGAAAATACAGACTTGGTTGCCAGTTTCAAGGCCCGTGAAGATATTGTAGATCCTGAAAGCGGTGAGGTTCTGTTGCTTAAGGGTCGTAAAATCAGTAAGACGGCCTTACGTCGTATGAAAACGGCTGAACTTAAAGTCCTGCCGATGATGGACGACGAGTTGGTTAACTCTTATGTTTCGCATGATGTTGTTGATCCGTTAACCGGGGAGGTTCTACTTGAGTGTAATGAAGAGATCACGCCGGAAAAACTTGAGGATCTACAGGCGAGTGGTGTCGAAAAACTAGAAATTCTCTTTATTGATAATATCAATGTCGGCTCATACTTGCGCGACACCTTGTTAGTCGATAAAATTATCTTGAGTGAAGAAGAGCGGGAATCTGTTGTTCTTGGCGAGAGGAGTGAGAAGGAACTTGAAGTTGATAAAGCTAAACTCGAAATCTATCGGCGACTGCGCCCTGGCGAACCGCCGACCATCGAGATTGCTGATGCACTTTTTCAGAATCTCTTCTTTAATCCTGAGCGTTACGACCTCTCACGCGTTGGTAGGCTTAAGATAAATCACAAGCTTGGAACCGATCAGCCGCTCGATTGTAAGACTTTGACGGCTGAAGACATCCTCGCTATTGTCAAATATCTGATCTCTTTAAGAACCGATAAAGGGGTTATTGATGATATTGATCACCTCGGAAATCGTCGGGTTCGGACGGTTGGCGAGCTCATTGAAAACCAGTATCGTATAGGTCTGGTGCGGATGGAAAAATCAATCCGTGAGCGAATGAGCCTGCAGGAGATCGATACGGCGATGCCGCATGACTTGATTAACTCAAAGCCGGTTAGTGCGGCAATTAAGGAGTTCTTCGGCAGTAGCCAGCTTTCTCAGTTCATGGATCAGACTAATCCGCTTTCCGAGATTACTCACAAGCGTCGTTTAAGTGCCTTGGGACCGGGGGGACTGACTCGTGAGCGAGCTGGGTTTGAGGTTCGAGATGTTCACCTGACTCACTACGGTCGGCTTTGCCCGATTGAGACTCCGGAAGGTCCCAATATCGGATTGATCGCCTCGCTGGCAAGTTATGCCCGGGTTAATGAGTTCGGTTTTATTGAAACGCCTTATCGGGTGGTAAATGATGGCGTGGTCAGTGACGAAGTGCGCTATTATTATGCCATGGATGAGGATGATAAAATTATTGCCCAGGCTAGTGCTCCGCTGAATCCTGATGGCAGTTTTACCAATGATCTGGTGACCTGTCGCAAAGCTGGTGAATATAGTTTTGAGCAGCGCGATAATATTGATCTGATGGATGTCTCGCCGCGGCAGTTAGTTAGTGTTGCCGCCTCGCTGATTCCATTTCTGGAACATGATGATGCTAACCGGGCCTTGATGGGCTCAAATATGCAGCGCCAGGCCGTGCCTTTGTTACGGACGGAAGCGCCGATGGTCGGAACCGGCATGGAAGGGCGTGTGGCTCTTGATTCCGGCATTGCTGTGGTTGCTAAAAGAAGCGGTTTTGTCGAGTATGTTGATTCAGGGAAGGTTATTATCCGGCATGAAGCGGAAAATGATGAAGATGAATTTGGTATCGACAGCTATCCTTTAGCGAAATTCATGCGTTCGAATCAGAACACCTGTTTTAACCATATCCCTTTGATTAAAAGTGGTACGTTTGTCCAGGCCGGAGAAATTCTTGCGGATGGCCCTTCGATGGATATTGGCGAACTGGCCCTCGGTCAGAATGTTAAGATCGCCTTTATGCCGTGGGGTGGTTATAACTTTGAAGATTCAATTCTGATTAATGAACGACTGATTAAGGATGATAAATTTACTTCTATCCATATCGAAGTTTGTGATGTGGTGGCTCGCGATACCAAATTAGGACCGGAAGAGATTACCCGCGACATTCCCAACGTAGGGGACGAGGGTTTGTCTCATCTTGACCAGGATGGTATTGTCCATATCGGGGCTCAGGTTTGTCCCGGAGATATTCTGGTTGGTAAAATCACGCCTAAAGGGGAAACTCAGCTTTCCCCGGAAGAGAAACTTTTACGGGCTATTTTTGGCGAAAAAGCCGGCGAAGTCAGAGATACCTCGCTCAGGGTGTCGCCTGGAGTAAAAGGTGTGGTCATCAATACTAAAATCTTCTCTCGTAAAGGTTATGGTGGTGATGGTGGCTCTGATGAACGGGAACGTGATATCAAGGTGGTTAAACGGGAGGCCGATGAGGAGCTCTATTTTATCCGGCGCAGTGTGACGGCTAAGGTTCGTGGGCTGTTGGACGGGCAGATTCTGGAAACCGACTTGAAGGGCGGAAAAGGAACTGTAGTTCTGAAGGCCGGGAGCAAACTTGAAGTTGATGATCTGGCAAAAATTACGTTGACGATGTGTAGTAACCTGGTCTTGCGTGAAGCTTCAGAGGTTGAGGAGCAAATCAGTAAGCTGGTTGCTTATATGGATAGTGAAATTGAGCGGGTTGAAGCCTCAGTCGTTGAGAAAATTGATACCCTGCGACGCGGCGATGAATTGCAACCCGGCGTTAATCAGATGGTGAAAATCTATATCGCGATTAAGCGTAAATTGTCGGTCGGCGATAAAATGTCGGGCCGTCATGGTAACAAAGGGGTGCTCTCGCGCATTGTCCCGGAAGAGGATATGCCCTATTTGGCCGATGGCTCGACCGTGGACATTGTCCTTAATCCTCTGGGAGTGCCTTCGCGTATGAATGTTGGCCAGGTGCTCGAGACTCATCTCGGCTGGGCCGCCCAGAGTTTGGGGCGCCAGATTGAAGAGATGATTGAAAAAGAGTATGGAGCTAAATCGTTGCGCGAGAAACTTGATCAAGTCTTTATGCATGACCAGCGTTCTCTTGATTGGCTGGCGGAAGCCACTGATGATGAAGTTTGTGAACAGGCGGTCAAATTGTCGGCTTATGTGCCGATGGCATCGCCGGTATTTGATGGGGCTGGTGAAGAGCGGATCAAGAACTGTCTTGAAAGTGCCGGTCTGCCGCGTAGTGGTCAGGTGATCTTGCATGATGGACGTACCGGAGAGCCTTTTGAGCGTCCCGTAACCGTGGGCTACATGTATATTCTCAAACTTCATCATCTGGTTGATGACAAAATGCATGCCCGTTCGATCGGGCCCTACTCTTTGGTGACCCAGCAGCCCTTGGGTGGTAAAGCTCAGTTTGGTGGGCAGCGTCTCGGAGAGATGGAGGTTTGGGCTCTCGAAGCCTATGGTGCCGCTTATTCTTTGCAGGAGTTTCTGACGGTCAAATCAGATGATGTTGCGGGGCGGACGAGGATGTATGAATCAATCGTTAAAGGTAAGCAGACCTTGGAGTCGGGCTTGCCTGAATCCTTCAATGTCTTGATTAAAGAACTCCAGAGTCTCTGTCTGGATGTCGAGTTGGAGGAGGATAAATCATGAGAGATGTCTTAAGTTTTTTTCAGAAACCCAAAGATGCCTTGAAGTTCAATTCCCTGCGGATTAAACTGGCGTCGCCGGA
>JAYEMC010000180.1:0-3550 GCA_034717935.1 Pseudomonadota bacterium
GCCGATATCGTGTCGGCGCAGACTGTCTTTAATTAGGGCTCCGGTTTCTACCAGCACCATATCGCCGGCCGGGTGACCATAGCGGTCGTTGACGAGTTTAAAATCATCTAGATCTATCATAATCAGGCTTAAAGGGCGGCTGTAACGTTGAGCTCGGGCAAATTCTATGGGAAGGACTTCGTCTAACGTGCGTCGGTTGTAGAGACCGGTTAGAGGGTCGGTACGCAGAAGTTTTTGGAGTTGGGCAGTTAAGAGGTTGTTTTCGATGACGGTGGCTAATTTTCGACCTAGGCTTTCTACTGAATCGGTTGCTGTTCCAGGGATAAACTTTTCTGGATCTGAACTCGCCATATTAAGCGTGCCTATGGCTTGTCCGCGGCTGATAAGTGGTATAAAAGCTGATGATGCAACACTATTAATAGTATTGTTCGAAGGTTTAAGCAGATTAAGGAGGGTTGGATCTGGACGGGTGCTGATCAGGGGGCGGTGGTGAGGGAAGAGGCGATTGTAGTCAGGTTCACTGATAAAGGTTATGGCGTCGATAAACTTGTTCTCCCGACTGTTGCTTCCAGATTCGATGATCTCCTGTAATTTGAGTCCGTTGCTGTTTTTTTCACTCTCGATGAGAGAAATGTTGGCTAGAGGGATAGCGAAATTAGAGGCAAGTTTGCTTTGCAGCTCGCTGGTCAGGCTGTCAAGATCGTCTGTTTTAAGGATACTCTCTTCAAGTGCCTCAAAATGTCTGTGTTGCACCTCTCGCTCTTTGGCTAACTCTTCAAAATTTGACAAGATTTGATCAAGCTCATAATTGCGGTCACGAAGTTCTTGATTCTCTTTGAAAATTTTGTCGAAGATGGCTTGTTTGGCGTCGATTATCGTACTTTTTGTAGTGTTGTCGTCGCTACTCATGGCGATCCTTTATAGTTACAAATGTTTTAGAGGGCATTTTTCACAAACCGGATTCTTGGGGCGGCAGAAGTTTTTGCCGATTTGAACCAGTAGGGCATGAAATTCATTAAAGATGGCGGGGGCAGCTGGCAGTTCGAGGGTGAAATAAATTTGCGCTTCGGCATAATTTGCGCTGGCTTGTAGCCATCGGTGTCTTTTGCAGATTCTTAACGTGTAAGCATCGATAACAAAAATTGGTCGGTTGAAAGCATAGAGGAGAATGCTGTCGGCGGTCTCCGGGCCAACTCCTTTTAAGGCGAGAAACCAGGTTCTTAAATCAGGGGTCGTTTTCTGTCTTAATTGACCGAGTCCGCCGGCTTTGATAATGGCGCTTGCCATCTCTTTAAGACGCTCACTTTTTTGGCGAAAGTAGCCGGAAGGTTTGATCTGTTCCTGAAGTTTCGCTAGAGGTGTGGTGGAGATTGCGGAAAATGAAAGCTGGTGGTCAAGGCGTAGATTAACAAGTGCCTTTTCGACATTTTTCCAGGTTGTATTCTGGGTCAAAAGAGCTCCGATAATCATCTCTTCCGGCCCCTTGGCGGGCCACCAGTGTTGGGGGCCGAAAGCGGCCAGAAGAGTTTCGTAGACTTCAATTAGATCGGAATCCGGACTTCCTTGCAAAGAATGCTTTCTCATTAATAGTAGAAGTTCTTTTAGCCACGAAAGCCACGAAAAAACAGGAAAGACCTATTTCGTGCCTTTCCTGTTTTTTTGTGGCTAAAAGTTGATGAACTCGCTTTTTACGACGCCATCAAAGTTATCAGTTTATTGGCTATCTAGTGCCTGACCGAAAACCTGACAATTTTCTTGAGTGCAAGGCAGGCTCAGATTTTAACCACAGGCATACATTAAGTATTCCGAGGATTAAAATCTGAGACTAACGCAGCAATAGAGGAAATTGGTGGTTTTCGGTCGCGCACTATCTAATTATCACTAAGAGCGGCTCTAGCTGCGGCGAGTCGGGCAATCGGTACCCGGAACGGAGAACAACTGACGTAATTTAAACCGGTACGGTGGCAGAAGGCGACCGATGCCGGTTCTCCGCCATGTTCGCCACAGATGCCGACTTTAAGGTCGGGACGGGTGGTGCGGCCTCGGGTTACGCCGATCTCAATCAGGGCGCCGACTCCGTCAATGTCGATTGAGACGAAGGGGTCGGAGGCAAAGATTTTCTGATCAATATATGTGGGCAGGAACGTGCCAGCATCATCGCGGCTTAAACCGTAGGTTGTCTGGGTTAGATCATTGGTGCCGAAGGAGAAAAATTCAGCTTCCCGGGCAATGACATCGGCGGTCAGAGCGGCGCGGGGCAGTTCAATCATGGTGCCGATCAAATAGTCCAGCGTGACGCCGTAGTCGGTAATGATCTGGTCGCAAATTATTGCACTTCTATCTTTTAAAAATTTGAGTTCATTGACATCGGCTACCAGCGGAATCATGATTTCGGGAAGTACGGTAATCCCGTCGCGGACAGCTTCGCAAGCTGCTTCCATGATTGCCCGAACCTGCATGGCGTAGATTTCGGGGTAGGCGATTCCGAGACGACAACCGCGATGACCGAGCATCGGATTTAATTCGTGCAGAGCTTCGGTTCGTTCTTTGAGAGCCGCCAGAGAGACGCCCATAATTGTTGCCAGTTCTTTGATGTCAGCTTCATTTTGCGGTAGGAACTCATGCAGGGGCGGGTCGAGCAGGCGCACGGTTACCGGGAGGCCGTCCATGGCTTTGAAAATGCCGATAAAATCACTTTTCTGGGCCAGCAGGAGTTTAGCCAGAGCTTGTTCCCTGCCTTCCAGATTGTCGGCGAGAATCATTTCGCGGATCGCCTTGATACGCTCCTCTTCAAAGAACATATGTTCGGTGCGGCAGAGGCCAATGCCTTCGGCTCCGAAATCGCGGGCGACGGTAGCGTCATGCGGCGTGTCAGCATTAGTTCTTACTTTCAGGCGGCGAAATTCATCGGCCCAGCTCATAAACGTCGAGAAGTCACCGGTCAGTTTCGGCGTGATGGTGGCGATGCGACCGAGGAAAACCTCGCCGGTGGAACCGTCAAGCGTGATGATTTCGCCTTTCTTAAAGATCTTGTCACCGATTTTAAAACAGTCATTTTGGTAGTCGACAAAGATCGCAGCACAGCCGGCAACACAGCATTTACCCATGCCTCTAGCAACTACTGCTGCGTGTGAGGTCATGCCGCCGCGCGAGGTTAAAATTCCCTCGGCCGCATTCATGCCGTTGATATCTTCGGGTGAGGTTTCAGCCCGAACCAGAATTGTTTTATGGCCGTCGGCGCTCATCGCTTCGGCTTCATCGGCACAAAATACGATCTCACCGCAAGCCGCACCCGGTGAGGCGGGCAGGCCTTTGGCAAGCAACTCTTTATCCGCATCAGGGTCGAGGGTTGGGTGCAGGAGTTTGTCGAGTTTTTCCGGCTCGACTCTTAGGACGGCTTCGCGTTTGTCGATTAAACCTTCTGCGACCATGTCGAGGGCGATCTTGATATCGGCCGTGATTGTCCGTTTGCCGCTGCGGGTCTGTAAGAGCCAGAGTTTATGGTTCTCAATCGTAAATTCGATATCCTGCATGTCGCGATAGTGTTTTT
>JAYEMC010000181.1:0-16513 GCA_034717935.1 Pseudomonadota bacterium
CTGTTAGAAAATTTTTTACTGTCAAGCAAATCTGCGAGGTATAATAAACTTGACTCCTCAGACAATGTACGTTTGATTTGATTTTGAGTTTTCATGCATCAAGTATGCACGATTCTGGCTTAGATGTTCAGCTTAAAATTATGGGTAATAGGCAGTCCTAGACCTCATACTTAGCAGAGGGCGTGCCAGCCCTAGAAATAAATTTATAAAAAATATTATTTGTGACTATTGTTGACTATAAAGAGCTCACAGCAACAAACAAAAAAGTCGTTTCATCATATATCACAACGCAAAAACGGCACATAAATGTGCCGTTTTTGCGTTAAAAAGAAGCACCCAAGGCCCTCCGACGAATTTTTCAATACGTAAAAGTTCTACATTTTCAGCAACTTACAGTCTGCGATACATTTTCGTTGCACAACGTCCAATATGTCGACACATTTATGAATCACACCTTAACACCGCTATACTTTTTATAATTGATGCTATGATTAGCAACCTTGTATTGAATCACCCGCTTGGTGGTTCTCAGTAGTTTTGCCGCTTTAGTCTGGTTGCCTTGAGTTTTTTTCAAGGCTTCGACAATCAAGGTGATCTCGTAAGCATTGACCATGGCCTGAAAAGTGGCCCCGGCCTCCCCTCCCGAATCGCCCTCATCACCCGCTGCCGCCGCCTGGAGTGAGGGCGGCAATTGATAGCCGTGAATAATACCGTCGGTGGCCAAAATCATGGCCCGCTCAAGAGCGTTTTGGAGTTCCCGAACGTTGCCCGGCCAGTGATAGGAGATGAGCAGGTCAAGAGCCGAGGAGTCGATCCGGGATATTTTACAACCCATTTTTTCACCCAGATTATGGACAAAGAGATCGGCCAGCAGGATAATATCGGCCCCGCGTTCACGTAAAGGCGGCAAATGGATGGGAAAAACACTTAAGCGATAAAAAAGATCGGAACGAAAACGACCGGCAGCGACCTCTTTTTCAAGGTCACGATTGGTCGCAATAATAACCCTTGCGTCCGTTTTAATGGTTTTGCCGCCACCGATTCGTTCGAACTCGCGCTCCTCCAGAACCCGCAAAAGTTTAACCTGAGAAGCAAGGGGCAATTCACCAATCTCATCAAGAAAGATAGTGCTCCCCTGAGCCAGTTCAAATTTACCGATGCGCTTTTCGATAGCTCCGGTAAAGGCCCCTTTCTGATGGCCGAATATCTCACTCTCGACCAGATTTTCGGGAATCGCACCACAATCAAGCCGAATCATAGGTTTATCACACCGTGGACTGCGATAGTGAATCTCACTGGCAACCAGACCTTTGCCGGTTCCGGTTTCACCGGTAATTAGAACCGTCGTCATGGTTTGGGCAACCTGATCGATCTGTTCGGCCACCAGACGCATCGAATTGGCATTACCAACCACGGTTCCCATCGGCCCATGCCGACCGATAGCTTCACGCAACCTGGTATTTTCGTCCTGTACCCGACGAACATGAACCCGCGGGGCTAAAAGATTAGCCACAACCTCAAGAAAGGCTAGTTCCCCTGGCAGATCGACCCCCTTAGCCGCCCGATCAACCGAAAGCGCCCCCACGGTTTGTCCGGCAAATTTAATCGGCACACAGAGAAAAGCCAAGGTTGAACGATCAATCTCCCGCCGCGCCCCGGAACGATCGAGAAAAAGCGGTTCCTGATCAAGCCGAGGAATCGCAATCGGCCGCCCCGTAGCCACCACCCGGCCGGTAATGCCTTCACCTAAACGATAGAAAACCGGCTCCGAGGTATCAGGAATACCATACGTAATATCGACATGAATCTGTTCAAGGTCGCGGCGATAGAGCGAGATCATACCCCGCTTCATGCCGGTCAACCGAGCAAGACGCACTAAAATTGTCTCCATGGTACTCTGAAAATCGCTCTCCCCGGCTAGGAGCTGAGCAATTTTGGCCAGAGCTGTAAAGTAAATCTGTAGAGAATCAGCCATTAGTCAGTTACTTTTCGAAAGTTGAAGAGCCACAGCGTTCAACACACTTGCCCAGCAGGAGTTAGTCCGAGAGCAACAATTTTGGTGCACTTTTGTATCACGCTTACCACTTGATAGCAAAGGATAATTGTCAGACAATCGAGAAAGGCAGAAAAAGGGTGCATATAAAAAAGTTACGACAAGAGAAAATGTATCAATTTTGAAAAACAATTGGACTCAGAGTAGTTATATGTATAGTATGTCAGGCCATGAACCAACCGTTAAAAAACACAAGGTAAACATTTAATGCCGAAAAATCAGAAAGACTTTAAAACCCCGCCCACAAAATATCAACCCAGAGGACTTTCTATCCTCTATGAAGATCACGATATTCTGGTGGTCGATAAAATGAGCGGCCTTCTTACCGTGAGTACTGAGAAAGTCAGAGAGAATACTGCCTACTATCTCTTGACTAACTATGTACGCAAAGGAAATCAAAAATCAAGAAACCGAATATTTATTGTCCATCGTCTGGATAGAGACACTTCCGGCGTTATCGTTTTTGCGAAAAATGAAAAGGCCAAGTTTTATCTTCAAGAGGAGTGGCCGAAATTTACGAAAAAATACCTTGCCGTTATCCATGGAACACTACCGAAAAAAGAGGGTATAATTACTTCATACATTGTCGAAAACCGGGCTCATAAAATGTATTCCGTTGATGATCCTAAAAAAGGCAAACTGGCTAAAACCGGATACAAAGTTCTGAGGGAGTCAAAAAAATTCAGTCTGCTTGAAATCGAGCTGCTAACCGGCAGAAAAAATCAGATCAGGATACATTTTTCGGAAAACGGTTCTCCTGTCGCCGGCGATAAAATTTATGGGACAAAAGAAAAAGGCAGCAAAAGACTTGCACTTCATGCCGCCTCTATATCGATATTACATCCCCACAGCAAAGAGAAGATGAGCTTTGAGGCACCGGTTCCGGTTTTTTTTAACTCACTTCTAAATCGTTAACCGTAAAGGTAAAAAAGAGATGGCTCAAGACTTTGTAATTTCAGACGAATATATTGAATTGAATAAACTCCTTAAAGCAAGCGGCCTATGTGATACGGGAGGCCAAGCTAAAATGGTTATTGAAGATGAATTGGTAACTGTGGATGGCGAGACCGAGACCCGTAAACGCCGGAAAATTCAAAATGGCATGACCGTTAAATTTGGCATTCATAGTATCACGGTCGTTCGCAAACAGTAGCCCCTAAGAGATGAGAATATGAATTTTACAGATAAGGTAGTTTGGATAACCGGCGCTTCATCAGGTATCGGGCAAGAGCTTAGCAAACAGTTGGCTCAGCGCGGAGCCCGAATTGTGTTATCATCTCGTCGTAATAACATATTAGAAAAAGTTCGTGACCAATTGCCTGGGGGCAAGAGTCGTCATTGGCTAGCTCATCTTGACCTCTCGGACAGTGAGGCTCTGTTCGCCCAAGCCCCGTCCCTATTGGCTGAGTTTGGCAAAATTGACATTCTTATTAATAACGGTGGAATTTCCCAACGGTCGTTGTTTTTAGAGACCGATTTTTCGGTATATCGCCGACTTATGGAGGTCAATTATCTAGGCACCATAGCCCTGACTAAAATAGTACTGCCGGGCATGGTCGAGCGGAGATCAGGAAGTGTGGTTTCCATTAGTAGTGTTGCCGGTAAAGTTGGTTCGAAATTACGAAGCGGATATTCGGGCTCAAAATATGCTGTTGTGGGATTTATGGACTGTTTACGGGCCGAGACAAAACAACATGGAATTCATTGCCTCACTGTATGTCCGGGTTTCATTAAGACCGATATTGACGTAAACTCACTTAATGCCAAGGGTAAACCTCAGCAACACCGGGATGACGCAACTGAAAACGGTATGGCTGTAGATATCTGTTGCAAAAGAATTATTAAAGCGATTGAACAACGCCAGGATGAAGTAATTATCGGCCAGGGAATCAGTGCATTAGCTCCAACAATTAAACGTTTTCTCCCATCATTTTTCAATTACTTATCCGCTCGCAAAGAGTATCGATAAAAAAATCTGTGTAACAGTATCGAAAAGGACAAAGGACCTGTAACGAAATAAACTTTACATCTTACTTGTCTTTTTGCCCATACTCTGCGTTACACAAATAGTTACATAGTCTTGCTATGCTCCTATTTGTGTGCCTTGATTATGAACAAAAATCCTGCGTAATATTGTAAGGTTTATTTCATGACAAGTCCAAAGCTCAATTAAAGGAGATACAATGTGACAAAAAATGAGACTGTATATATCAATCTGCAGCGTCATTTGGATAGCTAGACAGTACATTCGACGAGGTAGAGGTGCTCTTGCAGCAAGCTGCAGCACCTTTTGCCATCTTTGCATGTATCTGCCGCCCCAAAAAGAGCTTGGCGGGAGAGCCTTGTCAAGCCACAGATCGGGAGGAAACCTGCCTGGCCGCCGGAAATATGGCCCAAGCCGTCCATCGGAAGAGAGATTACACGGGATGAGGCTATCTCGATTCTTGAACAAAATCAAAAACAGGGATTAGTGCTGCAACCGTCAAATTAGTCATTGATGCAATAAGAACCGGGCAGACCCATCTGCTTAAATAGTGCGCGACCCCAATAAAAAACCAATTAAAAATCAATAAAAAACCCCGCAAGAGGCCGTGTACACGGCCTCTTGCGGGGTTTACAATCTAAAAAGTAACCTCAAACCACTTCTAGCGTTGGGCTACCCGACAATCGCGGCAGAGGTCGAAGAAATCTTCAGGGAGATCGGCCTGTTTGCGGAGCTGTTCACATTGGAAGGCGGGAGCGACTTCAACACCGCAGGAGGTGCAGTATTTGAGGTCAAGAACCCGCGACCAGCGGTCGATGATTTTCTGGTCGCCATCTTCCTGAATCTGGATGGCTCCGGTCGGGCAGACATAGACGCAGGCGCCGCAACCGATACACTGATCCGCCTCTTCACCAAAAGGCGGTACGACCACGCGATCAACGCCACGCTGGGCAAAGGTGATAGCGTTGGCACCAACCACTTCACGACAAACCCGTTCACACTGGCCACAGAGAATACAATCATCGTAACGCAACTCAAAACGGGAGGTTTCGAGACCGTGTTCGGCCGCCAGGCGGTTGAGCTCGGGCGACGTGTTACAGCGGGCTATGAGCATCTCTAAAACCATGCGCCGGGCTTTTACGGCTGCTGCACTTTCGGTCTCAACAACCAGAGATTTGGTAATCGGGTAGTTGCAGGAGGTGGTTACCGTCGACCAATCGCCATCGATAATCTCAACCAGGCACAAGCGGCAGGCACCATAGGGTTCAAGCAACTCATGGTGGCAGAGGGTTGGAATTTTTATACTAAGGGCGGCGGCCGCATTGAGAATGGTCGTACCCCGTTCAACTTCACTCTTTTTTCCGTTTATGGTTACTGAAATCATAATATCGTTCCTTTTCAGCTAAATTAAGCTTAGATGAAACGGCAAAGTAAATTGTTCAGATACAAGGCGGCGAAAATCTGAGAAGTGAGGCGTACAAAAAGTACGCCGCAGCGACGAAGGTTTTCGGCAACGCAGTAGCTGGACGATTTACGAAGCCGTTAGAGATTTGCAGACACCGGCCGGACAACGTTTCTCGTTGATATGGGCAAGATATTCATCCCGGAAATAACGCAAGGTGCTTAAAACCGGATTGGGTGCGGTTTTACCAAGCCCGCACATTGAACCCTGCTGAATGACCGGAGCCATCTCTTCGAGCAGATCAAGGTCGGCAACCGTTCCTTTGCCCTCCGTAATCTTGTCAAGAATCTCGTACATCCGCTGCAGACCTTCACGACAGGTGGTACACTTGCCGCAAGACTCTTCTTTAAGAAAGGCGACAAAATATTTGGCGACATCGACCATACAGGTCTGGTCGTCCATGACAATCATGCCGCCGGAACCCATCATCGAGCCGATTTCGGTCAAGGCGTCGAAATCGACCGGCATATCGAGGTGTTCTTCAGGAATACAGCCACCTGAAGGACCGCCGGTCTGAACCGCTTTGAAAGCCCGGTTCTTGGGAATCCCGCCACCGATATCGAAAATAATTTTGCGTAAGGAAATCCCCATCGGTACTTCGACGAGACCGGTATTTTTGACCTTACCAACGAGGCTGAAGATTTTGGTGCCGGAACTGCCTTCAGTCCCGAGACCCTTGTACCAGGCCGCCCCGCGATTGATAATTAACGGCACATTGGCCCAGGTTTCAACGTTATTTAAGACTGTCGGTTTACCCCAGAGGCCGCTTTCAGCCATATGGATATGTTTGGCCCGGGGTTCGCCGACTTCGCCTTCGATTGAGGCGATCAGGGCGCTCGATTCACCGCAGACAAAAGCGCCGCCGCCTTTGCTGATATGAATATCGAAATTAAAACCACTGCCTAAGATGTTTTCTCCGAGCAGACCAAGTGCGCGGGCACTGTCGATAGCCGATTGGAGATTGCGGACGGCTTGCGGGTATTCATTACGGACATAGACATAACCGTCGGTTGCGCCGATTGCAAATGCACCAATCATCATCCCTTCAACAATGGCGTGCGGGTTACCTTCAAGCAGACTCCGATCCATATAGGCCCCGGGATCGCCCTCATCGGCGTTACAAATGACGTATTTAACATCACCGGCCACATTCTTGGCTGATTCCCACTTGCGACCGGCCGGAAAACCACCGCCGCCGCGACCCCGCAGGCCCGCCTCTTTGACTTCGGCGACAACCGCATCGGCATTCATCTCGGTCAAAGATTTCTGCAGGGCTTTATAGCCGCCAATTCCGAGATAATCCTCAATACTGGTCGGATCAATATAGCCGTTATCGCCAAAAACCAGACGTTCCTGAAGTTTGTAGAAGGGGACGTCCTTCTCCAGTTTAACCCGCTCCTTGGTCGCCGGATCGAAAAAGAGAAGCTTGTCGAGAACCTCGCCTTTGGCGATGGTTTTGCTGACAATATCGGCAATATTTTTCTCTTTGACGCGCTGATATAAAATTCCCTCAGGCCGAATTACAGCCAAGGGTCCTTTTTCACAAAAACCGTGACAACCGGTGGTTTTTACCTCAATTTTTTCACTCAGCCCGGCATTATCAAGCTCCGATCGTAAGAGATCGACCACCTTGTCACAACCATGCGCCTGACAACCGGTCCCGGTGCAGACGGCAATCATGGCCCGATCGGGATCGCGCTCGGCCAAAGCCTGATTACGATAGGCATCGAGCTGTGATGCATTTTCTATCTTTTTCATAAGCTTATCCTTTTAATAAAAATAAGTTTTCAACACTTTAAATTACAGCGGGTAACGACGAACTTTGCTTCGCCCACTTCGAGGGGGACAGGCTGAAGCCAGTCCCCACATCGAGACAGTTTGAATTTAGCGAAAGCGATTCAGGATTTCCGGAACCTTTTCGGGCTCCAGTTCACCATAATACTCTTCGTTGATCACAGCTACCGGGCCTAAGGCACAGGCTCCGACGCAGTTGACTGTCTCAATCGAGAATTTAAGATCACTGGTGGTACCGCCATCAGCAATACCAAGCTCGCCCTCCAAGGCGGTCAGAATCTTGGCCGCGCCGCGCACATGGCAGGCGGTGCCGACACAGAGGCTGACCATCTGTTCACCTTTAGGTTCAAGGTTGAAGGCCTTAAAGAAAGTGGCGATACGGTAGACTTTGGCCACTGGAATTTCCAGGCAGGCCGCCAGAGCTTCGAGCTCCGGTCGTGGTAGATAGCGGTTTTTATTGCGGCTTTGCAGCTCCTGCAGCATAGCAATAATATTTGCGGAATTGTTATCGTAGAGGGCTGCAACCTCTCGGCTCATTTTTTCTGCACTCATACTTGGCCCCCTTCTTAATCGAGCTCTTCTTGGCTCATTTTGACTTTTTTCAACAGTTTATCATAAGATTTATCGACCTGCCGCTGAATCTCGGCAATGTTATCTTCGTTCAGGTGACGGAAACGACCCTGTGGTTTCAGGTAGTCGATCACCGGCCGATGATTCTTATGGGTCACGGTCATCTTGTACTCCCCGTTCTCAATTTCATAGAGCGGAAAAACCTTACTTTCAACTGCAATCCGGCCGATACTGACAGCCAGGTTCGGCGCCATCCGCCAACCCGTCGGGCAGGGTACAAAACAGTGAATGTAGGCCGGTCCCGGCGTATCCGCCGCTTTACGGATTTTTTGCATCAAATCAAAAGGATAACTTGGAGAAGCGGTCGCAACATAAGGAATACTATGGGCGGCGGCGATCTCGACAATATTCTTTTTCATTGTATGTTGACCCAGGGGATCAGCCACACCGGCAGGCGATGTGGTAGTTGTCGCCCCATACGGGGTTGAACTCGAACGCTGAATCCCGGTATTCATGTAGGCTTCATTATCATAACAGATATAGACCATATCATGACCGCGCTCTAAAGCCCCGGAAAGAGCCTGGAGACCGATATCAACGGTACCACCATCCCCGGCCTGGGCGACAACGGTAATCTTGCGATCAACCGGATATTTCCCTTTGCGCTTTAAAACCTTGATCCCGGCTTCAACCCCGGAAGCGACGGCAGCGGCATTTTCAAATGCGACATGAATCCAGGGAACCTCCCAGGCAGTATGAGGAAAGGATGAGGTAACGATCTCAAGACATCCGGTCGCATTGGCGATAATATAATCTTTACCCAGGGTTTTGGCCACAAGCCGCGCCGCCAGCAACTCGGCGCACCCCTGACAGGCGCGATGGCCGCTGGACAAAAACTCCTGCTGCGGCGCCAGTTTGGCTGCGTAAACGTTTAAATTCTCCATTATTCCCGCACTCCTATCATCTTGTATTGGTGGATTTCATTGCTTTCCGCCATCTTTTCGGCTTGATCCACAACCGAGATAAAATCATCGATGGTGATATCACGACCGCCAAGCCCGGCAATAAAGCTGGCCACATAGGGAGCATCTTCTACCGAGTACAAGGCTGAACGCACTTCGCCGGCTACCGGCCCGCCCGTACCACCAGGAGAGACGGCACGATCGATAATCGCCAGAGTTTTGGCGCCGGCCACTTCGACCCGCAAGTCTTTAACCGGGAAGGGCCGCCAGAGGCGCAGACGAACCAGGCCAACAGAGCGATTATCTTGATCACGCATCTTGTCAATCGCTTCCATGGCCGTTTCACTGACACTGCCCATAGTCATGAGCAGGGTTTCGGCCCCTTCAGCTCGATACGATTCGACAACTTTATAGTGACGGCCAAACATCTCGCCAAACTCGGCGAAGACTTCTTTAACAACCTCTTCTGAAGCGATCAAGGTCTCATCAATACATTTTTTAGCTTCGGTATAGATCTCGGGAATCCCGACCGTACCCAAACTTACCGGTTTATCCGGATTGAGCTGGACTAAAGGCTCATAGTCGGGAAGAAATTTATCGACCTCTTCCTGGTCAAGAAATTCGTGGGGCTCGATAACATGACTCAACGTAAAACCATCGAGGTTGACGCTGATCGGCAGTAAAACCCGATGATCTTCAGCAATTTTAAAGGACATCAGGGTAAGATCAAAAGATTCCTGACCGTTTTCGGCAAAGATGGCAATCCAACCGGTATCCCGAACACTCATTATGTCACTATGATCATTCCAGATACTGATCGGCCCGGAAAGTGAACGGTTAACAATCGTCATGACCACCGGCAGACGCAGGGCCGGGATAATGAAAAGAATTTCATTCATCAAAGCCAAGCCTTGCGAGCTTGTTGCCGTATAGGTCCGGGCTCCGGCGGCGGAAGTTCCGGCACAGACACTCATGGCCGAATGTTCCGACTCTACCGGAATAAAGGCCGCGTCAAGTTCGCCTTCGGCTACCAGTTCGGAGAGATGTTCCACAATATGGGTTTGCGGCGTAATCGGATAAGCGGCAACGGCATCAACATTAGCCAGTTTTACCGCCTCACTGATCGCCAGCGAAACTTCAATTCCTACTCTTTTTCCCATTATTCGCCCTCCTCGGTCATGCTGATACAACCGGTCCAACACTCGACCTCACAGATACCACAACCTTTACAATGTTCGAGATCAAAATCATAGGTTCCGTCGGCGGCCAGAACAATCGCCCCTTCCGGACAAACCAGATAGCAGACCCCGCATTTAATACATTTATCCTTGTTGGTTTGGGGTCGCTGGGAACGCCAGTCCCCGGTCCGATACTCGGCTGCGCAACCGGCATCACTCACCATATAGCCTAAATCATATTCATTCCAGGCTTTTTCATTAAATTTCTTCGTCACCACTACTCTCCTTCACTCATCCGGTTTCAAATCGGAATCATTCCCTTAAAGTTGCCTGTGATTAAATAAGATCGACTTCGGTCTCTTTGTAGGCCCGTTGCAGAGCTTTGATATTTTTCGCGGCAATACGGCCAAAACGAGCTTCCAGAGGGCCGACCAAGGCTTCAACCGGAACCAGAGAACGAGCCTTGACGGCGGCCCCCAGCATTGTTGTATTGGTAATCGGTAAGCCCAACTCCTCCAGCGCGATATGGGTTGCGTCGACCCGGGCCAGAGAGGTTTTAAATCCGTACTCACTGCGCAACTCGGACAATGATTTAGCACTGTTGATAACCAGAATGCCATCACTCTTGAGCCCCTCTTCGACATTGACAATCGACAATACCGAAGGATCGAGAACGACCACAACATCCGGGGTATAAACTTTAGTTCGATTACGAATTTTCTGCTCACTGACCCGAGCAAAAGCGATAACCGGGGCACCGCGACGTTCGGGGCCGAAACTGGGGAAGGCCTGGGCAAATTTGCCTTCGTTGATCGCGGCAATGGCCAACATCTCAGCCGATGTGACCCCACCCTGGCCACCTCTACCATGTACTCTAACTTCGATCATAAGAAGATCTCCTTTTTTACTAAGGTGAAACGATAACCATGTATACAATATGGGAAAACGGTACACTGTATACAATACAAAAATATAAAAGTGAAGCACTTATTGATGAAACATCTTAAAATTAGATATAATTAATTAGTGGGTAAAAAATTTCCCAAGTAATTAACTATGAGATTAAAGAGGGCCCCGGCCATCAAGAGACTTGCGAATGGTCACCGGATCCATGTATTCAAGGTCGGCACCGACCGGCAAACCGCAGGCCGGGCGACTTAGATGAACCCCTAAAGGGCGGAGAAAACGGTTTAAGAAAAGGGCAGTGGCGTTGCCTTCTACCGTAGGGTTGGTGGCTATAACCACCTCGTTGATTTTTTGCTCTACCACTATTTTACGGAGTTTTTCAAGGCGTAAATCATCCGGCCCCAAACCTTGCATCGGAGCCAGGGTGCCATGGAGAACAAAATAGCGACCCTTGAAAGCCCCGCTATTTTCAATTGATGCAACATCGGCCGGATATTCAACCACGCAGAGCTGGTGAGAATCCCGGGCCATATCCCGGCAGAGAGGGCAAGGATCACTTTCCGTCAGGTTTTGGCAGAAAGAGCAGAGCGCCAGGCGGTTTTTGACATTAATAATTGCCGCCGCCAGTTTTTCCGCATCTTCGCCGGGCATCCGTACCATATGAAACGCAAGCCTGGCCGCAGTCTTGCGACCAATGCCCGGCAATTTCATTAGCTGTTCAACCAGTCCCTGGAGGGCGCCTGGATAACTTTTCATTATTTCTGAGTCTGAGAAAGTTCAGTCAAGACCCCTTTCGAGGTCTTGGGATGAATGAAGGCAATTTTGGCTCCGTGAGCCCCGGTGCGCGGCACTTCATCAACCAGACGCGCACCTTTATCCTTAAGATTCTTGATCTCAGCAACAATATCATCGGTAGCATAACAGATGTGATGAATGCCTTCGCCTTTTTTCTCAAGATGTTTGGCAACCGCAGATTCATCACTGGTCGGGCAGACCAATTCAATATGGGTTTCACCAATCTGAAAAAAAGCGACCTTGACTTTCTGATCGGCTACCTCTTCAATACCAATAAATTCCATACCCAGCATATCACGATAAAACTTGGCAGACTCCTCAATATCTTTTACGGCAATTCCGATATGATCAATTTTTTTTAACATTTCAATTCTCTCCTGTTGTCATTCCCAGACAAGAAAACAGCTCTTCTACGCCATCCATCGGTGTAATTTCTTTGGCGGCGATCCGCTTAACCACCTCGTCATAAAGAGTCAATCCAGTTGAACGTTCCATGATATTATCAACAAGATAGGCGCGCAACTCACTTTCGGCTTTCTGAGCTAACTTCTTTTCCGTAAGCCCGCTTGCAGCAACCCGCTCTCCATGAGCAAAGATGCCTTGTACCAGTTCGTCAATACCGACATCATCGACGGCCACGGTTCTAAATATATCCGGCTTAATATCGCCTTTTACCATATCGAGCATGGCGCGAATTTCACTGAAAAGTTTATCGGCACCGTCGCGATCAGCTTTATTGACTGCAAAAACATCGGCAATCTCCATGACTCCGGCTTTGGCAATTTGTACAGAATCACCGAGACCGGGAACCATGACAACCACCGTAGTCTGGGCGATGCGCACGATATCAACCTCATCCTGGCCCACCCCAACAGTCTCGACAATAATTACATCCTTGCCCGAGGCATCAAGCAGGTGGATAACATCAACCGTATTCTTGGCCAATCCCCCTAAGTGACTGCGAGTTGCCATGCTGCGAATAAAAACACCATCATCCAACGCATGCTGCTGCATCCGGATCCGATCTCCGAGAATTGCACCCCCGGAAAAAGGACTGGAAGGATCAACCGCAATAACGCCGACAGTTTTACCCTGCTTACGCAAATTGGCGATGACTTTATCGGTCAATGTACTTTTTCCGGCCCCGGGAGGGCCGGTGATACCGAGCAGATAGGCGTTACCGGTTTTCGAATAAATCCGCTTTAAAAGTTCTCTTTTCCCAGGCTGGTCATTTTCGACAACGGTGATCGCCTTAGCCAGAGACCGCACCTTACCGGACAGAAGTCCTTCAATTAAATCTTCCAATCTTAAATCCTTTCAAAACTTCCTATTTCACATTGTTTTTAATAAATTCAATAGTATCTTCAGTTGAAGTTCCCGGCAAAAAGATCTCGGAGACCCCGGCATCTTTCAAACCCGGAATATCTTCATCCGGGATAATGCCACCGCCGAAAACCAGGACATCACCGGCCCCTTTCTCTTTCAACATGCTAACAACTTTGGGAAAGAGTTTGTTATGGGCTCCAGAAAGACAACTCAAACCGATGCTGTCAACATCCTCCTGCACCGCCGTCGCCACGATCTGTTCCGGCGTCTGGCGAATGCCTGTGTAGATAACCTCCATTCCAGCATCACGCAGGGCGCGGGATACGACTTTGGCCCCACGATCATGACCATCAAGGCCCGGTTTGGCAACCAATACTTTTATTTTTTTAGCCATCATTTCTCTCCTCGCTTAGCTTAGATTTAAGTTAAGTTAAAGCGGGTAACGCGAACGTTGCTTCGCCCTCACTAACGGGGTCACATCTTGACAAATGGCGGAGTAACACTTTGCTTTTGTATAAATCTTACGGCCGCGCCAAGTGTCAAGAAATGACCCCAGCCGAGACAGATCGAACAAAAACCGCGACAAAAACTTCACTCTATTTCGGGCGGGGTCAATTCTTGACGATGGCGTGTCGATATAATCGGATAAGCCGAAGAGCTGCCAACAGCCATTGTCAAGATTTGACCCCATTCAAGAGGGCGAAGCGAACTACACACTAACCTCCACCGCTTAATTGGGTTGCGGGCAAAGCCCGCATCAGGATTCTATATATTCGCCAAATACATCTCTCAACACACCACAGACTTCACCTAAAGTCGCGTAGGTTTTGACGGCGGTGACGATGGCCGGTAACAGATTATCTCCCGACTCCGCAACTTGCTTTAAATCTTTGAGTGAATTTTCAACGGCTGCCGCATCGCGGCCCGCTTTGACGTCCGCAAGGCTCTTACGCTGGGCAATCTCCATCTCCTGCTTGATTCGCAAGAGATTTTCCGGCGGGGCTTCCTCGATCGTAAACTTGTTGACCCCGACAATTACCTGATCCGCTGTTTCAACTGATTTCTGATAAGCATAAGCGCTGTCACCGATCTCCTGCTGCATGAATCCGGCTTCAATCGCTTTAACAACCCCACCCAGATCATCAATTTTATTGATGTATTCAAGGGCTTTGGCCTCAATCTCAGAAGTCATCGATTCAACCAGGTAGGAACCGGCCAGAGGATCGATAGTGTCGGCAACCCCGCTTTCATGGGCGATAATCTGCTGCGTCCGCAAAGCAATCTGCACCGACGTTTCGGTCGGCAGACAGAGTGCTTCATCCCGTGAATTGGTATGCAAAGAATTGGTACCGCCCAAAACTGCGGCCAAAGCCTGTATTGTCACCCTGACCACATTATTGTCGGGCTGTTGCGCGGTCAGACTGCACCCGGCCGTCTGGGTATGAAAACGCATCATCATCGATGAGGCTTTTTTGGCTCCAAAACGTTCCTTCATGAGCCGCGCCCAGAGCCTGCGAGCCGCCCTGAATTTGGCCACCTCTTCGAGAAAATTATTGTGGACGTTAAAAAAGAAGGATAACCGCTTGGCAAAAACGTCAACATCAAGACCACTTTTGATCGCCGCATCGACATAAGCCAAACCGTCAGCCAGGGTAAAAGCAACCTCCTGAACTGCCGAAGAGCCCGCTTCGCGGATATGGTAGCCACTGATACTGATAGTGTTCCAGTTAGGCAGATTATCTTTACAATAGGAGAATATATCAGTAATAATCTTCATCGACGGCTGCGGCGGAAAGATATAGGTACCGCGAGCAAAGTACTCTTTTAAGACATCATTTTGAATCGTCCCGCGCAGTTTATCTGAGCTCACTCCCTGCTTTTCGGCCACGGCGATATACATCGCCAGCAAGACCGCAGCCGGAGCGTTGATGGTCATTGAGGTGCTGACCTTATCTAAGGCGATCTGATCAAAAAGAATCTCCATATCAGCCAGCGAGTCAATCGCGACCCCGACTTTACCAACTTCACCGTCCGCCAATTCCATATCGGAATCGTAACCGATCTGGGTTGGCAGATCAAAAGCGACACTTAAGCCGGTCTGCCCCTGTTCGAGGAGATAGCGATAACGTTCATTAGTTTGTTTGGCTGAACCAAAGCCGGCATACTGGCGCATCGTCCAGAAACGAGCCCGATACATGGTCGGCTGAACCCCTCGCGTAAAAGGAAATTCACCCGGAAAACCGACATCTTCATTGTAGTCGATATTATCGACATCAGCCGGCGTAAAGAGACGCTTCATCTCAATCCCGGAGGTCGTGGAAAAATCTTCTTTACGTTCCGGAAAACGGGCCAAGGCTTTATCAACCATAGCCTGCCACTGCCCCTGACGCTCCGCCAGACGCGATTTTTCATCTGTACAACTCATTTTTCACCTCTTTTTGTATTTAAAGCGGAATATTGCCGTGTTTGCGATAGGGCAGTTGCTCTTCTTTGTCCTGCAACATCTCCAGAGCCCGAATAATTTTTATCCGGGTCATCTCCGGTTTAATCACCTCATCGACAAAACCGTAGGAGGCGGCGCGATAGGGGTTGGCAAAATTCTCTTTGTAGTTGTCGACCAACTCCTGACGTTTGGCAACTTGATCTTCGGCCGCCTTGAGCTCCTTATTGAAAACAATATTGACCGCACCGTCCGGGCCCATGACTGAAAATTCAGACGTCGGGTAGGCAAAATGGATATCACCGCGCAGCTGCCGTGGTGACATAGCACAGTAGGCTCCGCCGAACGATTTTCTTGTGGTTACGGTGATTTTCGGAACCGTGGCCTCGGCATAGGCAAAGATAATCTTGGCCCCGTGGCGGATAATCCCGCCAAACTCCTGGCCGCTGCCGGGCAGGAAGCCGGGAACATCGACAAAAGTCAGAAGGGGAATGTTGAAACAGTCGCAAAAACGGATAAAACGGGCACACTTATCGGAAGCATTGATATCGAGACAGCCAGCCATAAAATTAGGTTGGTTGGCGATAATACCGACCGATTCACCATTATATCGGGCAAAACCGACGACCATATTCTTAGCGTAATCCGGCTGAATCTCCATAAAGTCGCCATGGTCAGCTGAAAGTTTGATAATTTTCTTGATATCATAGGGCCGGCGAGCATCGGCCGGAACAATATCATTAAGTTCGGGGATGACCGCCTCAATCTCACCCTCAAAATGCACCAGAGGTGTTTTTTCACGATTACTCTGCGGCAAAAATGAGAGTAGGCGTTTGACCTGATCAATCGTATCCTGATCGTTTTCTCCGGCCATATGAGCCACGCCGCTGGTCTTCATATGCGTGTTTGAACCGCCCAATTTCTCCTGGGTTACATCTTCATTAGTCACGGTCTTGATAACATTGGGACCGGTTATAAACATGTAACTGCTCTTTTTCGTCATGATAATAAAATCCATGATCGCCGGAGAGTAGACGGCACCA
>JAYEMC010000182.1:0-3529 GCA_034717935.1 Pseudomonadota bacterium
AAAAAAGTGCCCCTTAGCCCCCATCCCCTCCCGCTCGCATCCAACGCACCATTATGAGATTGACAAAAACGAGAAGAATTGTGTATGGAAATATAAAAGTGGGCACCAAAAGGTTTCCACTTTGCCGTTTTAGGCTCTGAAAGGTAGAAGCCCGGTCTGGAGACTTGTCCCCGCACCGTGACAATTTTTCAACTGTAAACGCCCAACATTATAAAGGATTTAACGACTATTATGACACCGGAAAAAATTGATTCAAAAACCGTCAAACATGTTGCCACGTTAGCTCGGATCAAGATGAACGAAGACGAACTGGAGCAGTACGGAGCTCAGTTAAATGCGATTCTCGGTTATGTCGAAAAATTGCAGGAGCTCGACACCACCGATGTCGCGCCGATGGCTCATGTAACAGCCAGCGCCACCCCCATGCGGGAAGACTGCTTATCTGAAGGTCTGGGAGAGCGGGTCTTGGCTAATGCCCCGCAACGGGAAGAGCGTTTTTTCAAAGTGCCCCAGGTTATTGAATAGAGAGGAACTTACCTATGATCAAAAGTACCTTCCAAACCTTAACCTGGTTAGAAAAGAAAAGATCCCTGCGTTTACTTGATCAACGCCGCTTGCCGACCGAAGAACTCTTTTTTGAATGTCGAGATTTACGGCAGGTGGCTGAGGCGATCAAAACCTTGGCTGTCCGTGGAGCTCCGGCAATTGGTGTGGCCGCCGCCTATGGCGTGGTTATCGGGGTACAGGAAGAGACCGCCGTCGGAAATGCTATTACGGCACAAAAATTCAGCGAAATTATCGACGAACTCGCCGCCACCAGGCCGACTGCCGTCAATCTGTTCTGGGCTCTTGCAAAAATGAAAAAAGTTGGCGAAGAAGGTCTGAAGCGGGGGGTTGACGGAACTAAGCTAGGGGATCTTCTACTGGTTGAAGCTCACCAAATCTATGCGGAAGATGATCAGGCTCACCACCGTTTGGGAGAACATGGAGCAAAACTGATCCCGACCGGGGCTCGGATTTTGACCCATTGTAATGCCGGAGCTCTGGCCTGTGCTGAATATGGTACGGCTTTGGGGGTTATTCGGGCGGCACAAACGGCGGGCAAAGATGTCAAAGTCTACGCTGACGAAACCCGGCCTCTGTTACAGGGTTCGCGCCTGACGACTTGGGAATTACTTAAAGAAAAAATACCGGTCACCCTGATCTGTGACAATATGGCCGCCCACTGCATGGCCAAGGGGATGATCGATCTGGTCATCGTCGGAGCCGATCGTATCGCCGCCAACGGCGATACCGCCAACAAGATCGGCACCTACAGCGTCGCCCTGGCCGCTAAAGCCCACAATCTACCTCTCTTTGTTGCGGCCCCGACCTCAACCATCGATTTTTCCCTGGCCGAGGGCTCAGCCATTCCGATTGAGGAACGCGACCCCGATGAGGTAAGATTTTTTGGCGAAAAACAGACAGCCCCGACTGAGGTTGCGGTCTACAACCCCGCTTTTGACGTCACCCCGGCCGCCCTGATCAGAGCCATTATTACCGAAAAAGGAGTTTTCACACCGGTCGAGTTATCTGCAACTCGCCCGAAGGTTGTCTGAAATCAGCTATCAGCCGTCAGTGGAGAGCCACAAAAATAGATAAGCTTTATTTTCGTGATTTTTCGTGTACTTTCGTGGCTAAAAACATTGCAACTATTTCGTCTGCAAAATCTTAACCTTGGCTTTACCCTTTTTACCGCCAAAGACTTCAGCCTGACTCGCATTGAGGTAGATAACAATGCGCTCGCCGGTCACCCGGTTTTCACCCTGCCACATTACCGGATTACCGGTCAGCGTAACCTTTCTTTCAGCCTGAATCAACTCAGCCCGCTCACAAGTAACAAATTTATCCGCCTGATTCAGCTTAACATTACCCACCGCTATCGCTTTAATTAATTTTTGGCTCTGCGTGTCGAAGTAGTTAACCACCTTGTCGGCATAGAGAACCATATCTTTCTGCTTGGCAATAACCCTACCGCCAAAAGAGATGGTACCGCTCTGACGGTCAGCCTCGGTCCAGTCGGATATAATCTCCAAAGGATCATCCTGCCGGCCCAAACTAGCCTGCTGACGGGGCTCCAAAACAGCCGGTGAAAGCGCTTCGCTTTTGCCGGTTTTTGCGCCAGGTGACGACTCCAAAGCAGCCTGCGGAGAACCGGAAGGGCCGCTCTTCAGGGTTGGTGGCACCTCAGTTTTACTGCCGGCTTTGGCTTTAGCCGGGCTCACCGGTCGGTAGAGGGAGGAGAACGTCACCTCTTCGGCTTCTTCGCCGCCACTTTTCTGCCCCTTCAACAAGTTAAAGAGTCGAGGCGAAAATTTTTCCGGCATAAATGTGGTCGTTAAATAATGATCTGAAATATCGTAATCTTTAACTAAAAAATAGTCTCGCGCCATAAAAAGCAGGGGCAGGCCGGGACCCTCATCTTTTTCCAGCCAGGGCCGGGCCTGAGCTGTAAAAGAACTCGCTGGAAAGGCTTTAGTCAGAGTCAGCAAGGCTTTATGCCCCTCATCAACATCACCCCGATTGAGATAGGCCAAACCCAGATAGTAAAGCACCTTGTCATCAATAAAACCGGGATAGTTTTTAAGCAGATATTCAAAACGACCGATAGCTGAGTGAAATTTACCCCGCTTATAGTAATAAAAACCGACGTAAAATTCACGTTTCGCAAAACGCCGCTTGCAGTCATTGATCCGTTGAATAATCTTGGCCGTATAGGGAGGACTGTCGGGATAACGAGCCAACGCTTCCTGAAAAACCTCCAGAGCCTGACGCAGAGCTTCAAGGTCAAGATCAAGAGTTTTTAAGGTCACATAGTAGGTCATCCCAACTTGATAGAGAGCGTAAGGAGCCTTGTCGTGGTTCTCGTTAAAATTGAGAAAATCGTTATAGGTTCTAGCCGCATCTTCAAGTTCTTTCAGACAATAGGAGATATCAGCCGTCCGCAAAAGGGCCAGCTTCGCATAATCACTATCGGGAAACTCATTTTGCAGCGACTGAAAAAGCTCATTCGCCCGACTATAACTCTTTTTCTGATAAGCCTGCTCCGCCTCCTGAAAAAGGCTCTTCGGGTTATCGGGAATCCTCTCGCGCGAGGCGCAGGAAGCCCCAAACAGGAGAATCATCAGTAAAAGAACTGCAAAAAGCGGCTGAAAAACAAAAAAGCGCTGCCGGGCAGAGCTTTTTCCACATCCATTAAAAATCACTCGGGATATTCCTTGCTTAAATGAAATTGTTAGATTAGTTTAAAATAGCACGCGATGGCTAAGTAAAAATTTCGATATACAAGAAGTAACGGTTTTTCAGGCGCGAGACCATACATGTAGTATGTCGAGTGTCTGAAAAACCGTTACGACGCAGAAGATCGGAACTTCTAAGTAACTACTTGCAACCACTTGATATTACAAGAGTTTTGCATTGCGCCTAAAATAGGTATAATGTGCGATAAAGTCCATTTGTTATTTACACATATGTGGCCGCATAGCGGTCT
>JAYEMC010000183.1:0-3506 GCA_034717935.1 Pseudomonadota bacterium
ATGCCCGGTCTCCTCACCAACGCCGATCATATGTACGGCTAACGAGGGAAAAAGCGGATCGGCGGCTAAGACTTGTGAGATTACCGCACCTTGACGCAGCTCCTCCTGGAGGTGAGCGACCTTCTGTTTTATTATCTGATTATTGATAACCCCGCTGACCACTTGCAGAGACTCAAGAATCGGCACCCCACTGGACAACATCGAGCCCAGCGTCCGAAAAAAACGGGCCAGATCTATTTTAGTCAGGATAGTGCCAAAACCGGGCAGACACAAAACCCAACGATCAACCAGCAGACGGCCTTGAGGGTGACGATAAAAACGACGATAGGCGAAGATGATACCGCCCAACCCCAACCCCAAAACCCACCACCAAGCCTGCATGAAATTACCACAAGCCAACATCACCCTGGTGGCCGTGGGCAGAGCCACGCCCATATCCGAGAAGATCGCGGCAAATTTGGGTAAAACAAAAGCCAACAGCAAAACAATTGAAGCCCCGGTCACCAGAGTCAAAATCAACGGATAGATCATCGCCCCAACCAGAAACTCCTTGAGTTCTCTGATACCATTAAGGTAGAGAGCCAGACGATTCAGGGCCTCATCAAGAATTCCACCGCTCTCGCCGGCCCGCACCATCCCGATAAATACCGGTGGGAAGATATCGGGATGCAAGCGCAAGGCCCCCCAGAAAGTGCTGCCCTCTTTGACCTGTTCGCGTAAACTCTCCATAACCCGACTGAAAAGCGGTTTTTCAATCAGCTCAACCAGAATTACTAAAGCCCGATTCAGAGGTACGCCGGCTTTAAGCAAAAGCCCAAGATCTTCGGCAAAACCGGCGAGTTCCTTAACCCCGGGCCGACGCCAAGGGAGTTTGTCCGCCCAGCCGGAAAGGCTGGAGGCCCGCCCCCTGGAACCCATAAACGGTTTGCGGCTCGGCTTAGATTTAGACTTAGACTTAAAAGAGGCTGCCTTAGACACAGGAGACAAAGAGTTGAGCTCCCCATCAAGAGCCACGATCTGCAACGGAATCAAGCCCTGTCGTTGCAACAAAGCTGCAGCTTGACGTTGATCAAGGGCCGACAGACGGCCGGCACTGATCTCGCCGGAAGCATTGGTCGCTTTATAACTGAACTCTCGCATCTTTTAAGCTCCGCTCACGCGAACCACCTCTTCTAACGCGGTAATTCCGGCCTGAACTTTGGCCCAGCCATCTTCACGCAATAGAACCATACCATTTTTGACGGCATGTTCACGCAAAACCAGGGAACTTTGACTCTCAAGAATAAGGCCGCGCACCGCATCGGTCACCGGCAACAATTCAAAGATGCCGACCCGCCCGCGAAAACCACTGAAAGAGCACTCTTTACAACCTTTGGGCCGATAGATTGGCTCCTCTTTGCTAATCGCAAAGGGAAGCTGTAAGCGCTTGATCAAAGCGGGCTCGGGGACAAAAGCCTCTTTACAGGCGGGACAGAGAACTCGCACCAGGCGCTGGGCCATAATCCCGACCAGTGAGGATGAAAGGAGATAATCCTCAACTCCGATTTCGACCATTCGGGTTACGGCCCCGGCCGCGTCATTGGTATGCAGGGTTGAAAAAACCAGATGTCCGGTCAAGGCCGACTGAATGGCAATATCGGCGGTTTCCCGGTCGCGAATTTCACCAATTAAAATAACATCCGGATCTTGTCGCACAATCGAACGTAAACCATTGGAAAAACCAAGCCCTGCCTTAGCATTGACCTGCACCTGATTAATCCCGTCCAGTTCATACTCAACCGGATCTTCGATTGTAATAATTTTTTTATCAATCGCGTTAATCGTGTTCAGGGCGGCATATAGGGTCGTGGTTTTACCACTCCCGGTTGGTCCGGTCACCAGAATAATGCCGTAGGGCAGACGAATCATCTCTTCAAAGCGACGGCGTTCAGCTTCGGGAAAGCCTAAGGTGTCAAGACTGAAAGAGATATTACTACGATCAAGAATACGCATAACCACGCTTTCGCCATAGACCGTCGGCAGACAGGAGACCCGCAAATCGATATCTTTACCGGCAATCTTGATCCGGATCCGGCCATCCTGTGGCAGGCGCCGTTCGGCGATATCCATACGCGCCATAATCTTGACCCGCGAGATAATTGAAGCCTGAACATTTTTAGGCGGCGTAGCATGTTCGCGCAAAACCCCATCAACGCGAAATCGAACCTGGAGGTTTTCGGCCAGGGGCTCAATATGGATATCACTGGCCCCCTCTTCCACTGCTTTGGTCAGAAACTGGTTAACCAGTTTGATAATTGGCGCTTCCGAAGCAAGATCACGCAAATGGTCAGCATCATCACCCAGTTCAACCCCGGCGACGCCCGCCAACTCATCCGCCTCAGAATCTTCAGCCTCGGCCGCCGCCAAAAAATGCTCCCGAATCCAGGCTGAAACTCTCTCCTCACGAGCCAGAAGCAGCTCAATCCGGCGCCCGGGAAAAAGTTGCCTGAAGGTCTCCGCCACCAGATGGTCGTAAGGATCATTGACGATGACGACCAGAGCCCCAGCTCCCCCCAGAGGAAAACAGCGATGCTCTTCTAAAAAAAGCGGGGAGATGTCGATAAAAGGAGCTATATCATAATCTGCCGGAAGCTCACTGATCTGACCCAGCTTAAGCTCTTCAGCAGCCAGAGCGAGAAAATCATCCTCGGAAACGAGACCGGTTCTGATCGCTAAACGATGCAGAGCTTCACGTTCTCGGCCACTGGGCTTGATCTTTTTAAGTTCGGTTGCGGAGAGCAGGCCCCGCTCAACCATTATTTCGATAATGCCGGCCATGCCCGCGCCTCCCCTAGAGCCAGCAGAAAGAAACAGAACATACGGCTGTAGGCCATCTGCATGGGAAATGAAAAAAACATGATCACCGAAAAGGCCAGGAGTGAGGCGACAAGCGGAATACGCCAATCTTCCCCACCATCACTCTCCGCTGTCGAGTAACGCATCAAGTAGAACTGCCGCCCCCAAAGCAGTAAAAAGAGGAGCAGTGCCGGGATACCACATTCAGCCGCCAGTTGCAAATAATCGTTGTGAACCTTGCGCACCTGCACCCGATAATTTAAAAGAGGATCTTGGGCAAAACTTTTATAGTAAAGCGGATAGCAAAAACGCCAATTACCAAGCCCAACCCCTAAAACCGGGTTCTCCTTGATCATCATCAGGGTATTGCCCCAGTGATAGTAACGAGCCTCAAGTAAACGGGAGGCTCCTCCTTGCTTAAATTTATCAAAACTACTTTCGACTCGCTCCCGACTATCGGGAAAAACCATCACCAAAGAGGAGATCACGACAAGTAAAATCAAGGCACTAAGCAAAAGCCGTCCCACACTTCGCAGCTTCCAGACGCCACTTCGCACCTTCTCCGATTTAAGCCCAAGCCAGAGAAAAGGCAGCACCAGCGCCTCAACCATAAGCGCCAAAATAGCCGTTCTCGAGTAATTCATAAAAAGCAAAGCTATAGCTGCCGGGAT
>JAYEMC010000184.1:0-3501 GCA_034717935.1 Pseudomonadota bacterium
GTTCTAAAAATTCAGTTACTCGATTGTCAAACTTGGGTTTTTTAATTTTAAACATCAGGGGTTTGCATCGTGGCGGGTGCTGCTCTAAGCCGTGGTTTACTATTCGCTCGATTAGAACCAGGCAGTGCTTAACTGTTTGGGGTGTAAGCTTTGCCTTCTTAAGCCGGTTTTTGATTCTTTCTATATCAAGCGTAATAATTTCATCCGGGGTTTTGTCGTGGAGGTCTTGCAGGTGTTTTTCAAAGCGTGATCTGTCAGCTGCCAGACTCTTATTCAAAGTTTGGCTGTACTCTTTCCATAAGTTCTTGAAAGTGGGGCGGGAGTCTTCTTCAAGTTTGTGTGCTTTCTCTTCGGCTTTTATTTCCTGCCTGCTTTGGGTTATGCCTCTCATTCGGTCTGATCTCTTATCGCGGGCTTTTGTGCTGGTCATTTTCTCGGGGCCAAATTGTCTCCCGGCTTTCTCTTCTCTCTGTCGCCCCAATTCATCTCGAAAGTAAAAATAATACATCTTTTCCAGCTTGCCCGGCTTGTCTAAACGATCAACTTCGATGAAATAGACCCCTTTTTCGTCCGTTTTGAACCTCTTTTGTTTTGGCATAGCTAACCCCGCTCACGTATTATTGAAATCTCGTCCCCAGCACTATCCCCAGCAGAAGGCCTGAATATGACTACTAGGAACCGGAAGGAATGTCAAGGAGTAGTTTTAACGTAAATATTTGATTTAATAATGGTAATAAGAGATATTGAGGATTAAAAATAGGGTGGTAAGGAATTACCGGGAAGTGTATTTTTTGGCCTCCGAAGCCAAAGGCCGCAGGTTCGAATCCTGCATTGCCCGCCAAATAAAATAAAGCGTTTATGGTCATCGCGACTGTAGGCGCTTTTTTGTTTCTTGCACTGGGTAACAAGATAGGTAGCAAGATTTGTGTTTCTAATGCCTTTCTGCCCGCCACTTTGTGGTTTTCGTCGGGCATCTGTTTATGGTCAGTATTAAGCCGAAAGTAAGCGCGAAGCGTTTCCCCGTCATAAAGTCCAATCGTGAGATTGGTGTTGTGGGTGGTTATTGGTTGATGTGCAGCACAAAAGTGTACCCTTCTCCTTCGAACGTTGCGCCCTCGTCGAGTGTAAAACTCATCGGGGTTTCGAATGTCCCCTCCCATAAATCGTCGAAGTCAAAGTCATCGGCATGCACTTCGATCACTTGCTCACCGCTTGCATTCAGGGTAAGGTTGAGGGTGTTTTCATCGGGAAGGCATTCGCCGCTGATTTCAACATCCATGTCAAAAGTGACGCTGTAGGTACCCCATTCTGCTGTGAGAGTTTCTTCATAGTGGAGCTCTCCGTTGCCCTGAATGGTGTAAGGAGGGCTTTCTGAGGTTGTGCTAAAGGGAATGTTGCCCACAGCGAACGGCTCCAACCCAACCGCTTCAGCGGGACCAATCAGTACGTGTATTTCCAGTTCGCCGCTGAGATTTTCGCATCGGTTCTCCGGGGGAATAATGATGGGCGGCGGATCTTCTTCTCCTCCTCCTGTTTCTGTAACCAGCACGACAACTTGCTCCCAGGCATCGTTGCCCTGACCGTCATAAGCATGTACTGTAATTGTAAACAATCTGGAATCTTCTGCGCCAAGGGAAAACGCATGCTTCATACCGGAATAATATCCTCCCGGTTGCAGATTGAGGGTTTCTCTATCACCATCTCCCCAGTCTATCTCAACATCCACTTTTTCTGAGCCGTCACCATCGAGCCAGAATACGAGTTCCCCCTCAACCCCGGGGCGCATGACTTCATTATAAAATTTCAGAAGCTTAATGGCCAGTTCAGGCGACTCATGCCTATCTTCCCAGTCCTCACAATAATCCTCAAAGCCTGAAGGAATCGGATCCGCATTGCAGATCAGATTTGATACAGCCTCTCTAACATCGTAATATGCATTAAAAAAGTTCCACAGGTTTACAACACCATTGACTTCGGAACCAGCGGCAATCGCTATATTTTTAATGCTATCTATGCCTTCATTCCAGTACTCATTACCGAAAATATGTACTTGGTTCGGATCCAGATCATTTTTATCTATAAAGGTTCTGGTTGCAGCCAACCCTTCACTGGCGGTGCCCACCACCATAATCAATGCGCCTGTTGTCTGAAGTGTATACAAGAGGGTCGTGCCGGTGGCAACCTCAGGAGCCATACAGGCTTCAGCGACTGTAACAAGCATGCCGCCGATTCCGACAAGTACGATCTTTGAATTCTTTACGGTGCTGTTCACCCAGCTTTCCAATTTTTTTAGTGAAACATTTTCAGCTTCATGAGACAGCATTTTAACCGAAGCCGCAACTATATTCTCTTTTACCGTTCCATTTAAATCTTCTTCCATGGCTCCTTTTAAAACCGCAAACAACAGCTGGTCAAATATCCTGATATCGTTTTGATCCAGAACAATGTTTCCATCATAAAACGAATACATGGACATCTGTGCAGATGTCTCGATTTCATTAATACTTGCATCTATTGTATTTATCTGATTTTGTATCTGCTGTTCCAGTCCGGAAGTATCATAGTCAAATTCTAAGGAGAACTGGTTCATATGATCCAAAGCAGTTTGAAGATTGCTTTTTGTATACGCCAGATACATTTTAACGACATCGCCTGGGTTTAAGTCCGGCAAATCAGGCAAGGGCAAAATATGCAACATGGCCTGAGCGCACGACGGAATAGTTACCGTTACTTCCGAAGACGTGAACTCCCCGGTCGAGAGATCCACCACCGGGGGAACGGGAACCCTGGCTGAGCCATTTTCCGTTAGAATTGTTTTGAGAGTTACATGATAGCCGGATGTATCGGCAAAGGTCACATTCAGGGCTTCTCCCTCTTTAATGGAATCATCTTCGATGGTTATAAAACTTCCCGGTACTGCTTCACTGCTTGACATGGTCAGAGCTGATCCGTTTGATGAAACACCGCTGCCAACAAACATTCCCGGCAGACCGTCGAGCATCATGTTGTCCGAAGAGCCGTTGAGCTGAAATCCTACCAGGGCCTGACAGGACGAATACGCTATATAGGTCGCATTGCTGATATCGCCGGCAAAGATGTTTTTCGGTATATCAACCATCTTCTGATGCGGATTTAAGGTGATATATTCGGTCGCTATGACCGTCCCCGCATCATTGATCGCCGCAAGTTCCACGCCGGCTGTGTTGCCGGTGATGTTGACAAATGCAATCCCGGTCCATCCGTCTTTTTCAAGCTTGGCAAACACGCCTTCGGTGTTGCTGATGCTCACACCCGTGTATCCAGCCAGAAGTTTCCCGTCACCGGTTCCGAACAGCTCAAAACCGGTTATTGCGGAAGTCGATTCAATAGCAAACTAGTCGGAAGCTGCCGGCAGTCCCATCTCCGCTACACTTGCGATGTGTTTTTTTTGCCCTCCCACCGACACTGTACTGGTAGCAAGGGCTGTCCCGTCGGTAGAATACGGTTTGATGGTCAGTGTGC
>JAYEMC010000185.1:0-3490 GCA_034717935.1 Pseudomonadota bacterium
CCCGGTTGGCGCACTTTTGACGCATTTGCAAAACCAATGAGATGGTTAAGCAAAAAAAATGGTCACTTCGGCACCCTGACAGGTGGGTTAGCAACCCCAAGTTACAAAAAACGCCCCACAAGCACAGTGCTTTTCGAGGGTGAAGGCATACATATTGTGTGTCAAGGTCTTGAAAAACTGCTGCAACGCCATCAATTTATACCTGCAGTCTCTCTGCATTGCAATCGATTCAGGTGATTGTTGGCAAAATGGTTGCAATCGCGTAAGTCGAGGACTAATCTGACCTGGCACAGAATAATGCCCTTGCAAAAACGAATAAGATGGCTAAGCAAAAATTTCGCACTACAAGGCGTAGTGGTTTTTCGAGGGTGAAGGCATACGGGTTGTATGTCGGGATCTTGAAAAACCGCGACAACACCGTGGTGCAGACTTTTTGCGACGTCATCACAGAATAAATTAATGGGGATACAACGTTATGCAGATACCGATTTCAAAACGTGCTGGGCAGGTTGACCCTTTTCTGGCGATGGAGTTGATGGAACGAGCCAAAGAGCTGGAAGCCGAAGGGCGGGACATCATCTATCTTTGCCTGGGGGAGCCCGATTTTAATACCCCCCCGGCAATCCTGACGGCGACCGGGACGGCTCTGGCAGAAGGGGCGACTTCTTATACCCATTCTCTCGGGTTGCTGGAACTGCGTCGGGAAATCTGTCGCCACTACCTTGATTATTACGGTGTCGAGATCGTCCCCGAGCAAGTGATGGTTTCATCTGGTACCAGTCCATTGATGCTGCTCCTTTTTTCGACAATTCTGGATAATGGTGATGAGTTGATTCTGACCGATCCCGGCTATGCTTGCTATCCCGGATTTGTTAAATTTTCCGGTGGAACGCCAGTTCTGCTACAAACTGCAGCAACGGATAGTTTTCAGCCGCGAGCCGATCAGGTTCGACCACTGATAACCGAAAAAACCCGTGGATTGCTGATTAATTCACCGTCAAATCCGGCTGGATCGGTTTTGTCAGGTCGAGAGATGGACGCTTTGGCAGAGTTGCCAATTCCGATTATTTCAGATGAAATTTATCATGGCCTAACTTATGAGGGTGATGAACACTGTATCCTGGAGTTTACCCGGGATGCTTTCGTCCTGGGAGGGTTTTCTAAAGCCTATGCGATGACCGGTTGGCGGTTAGGTTACCTGATTGCCCCACTTTCCTATATGCGGACCTTGCAGACCTTGCATCAGAATTTTTTGATTTGTGCGAATCATTTTGTCCAGCGTGGTGGTATTGCGGCGTTACAGCAGTGTCAGGATGATGTCGTTGCGATGCGGAATGTTTATGACGAGCGACGTAAAAAAATGATTTCACGTTTGCGTGAGCTTGGTTTCGGGATACACTTTGAGCCCAAAGGGGCATTTTATATCCTTGCTGATGCCCGCCATATTGATGGCAATTCACAAAGACTGGCTCTCGATATTTTAGAAAAAACTGGGGTTGCTGTCACTCCGGGGGTCGATTTCGGGTCGGGAGCTGAAGGCTATTTACGTTTTTCCTATACCCGCCCGTTCGCTGAAATTGTCACGGCACTGGATCGAATTGAAAATTATCTGCGACAGCGGAGAAAGTAGTTTTACCGATTTTAGGAGAGGACTATGGGAAAGTACGGGTTAAGTTTTATATCTGACGCAGATTTGTTTGAGCATGTAAAAGATACAGTAGGTAAATATCGTTTTCAGATTAATCTCAAAGAGTTTAATAAAAACCTTATTGACCCGATAAAGCTTTTCAGAGTTGGCGATTAGATGAATCGCTATTTTACCCTTATCGAAGTTGCAAACACTTTGGGTGTTTCTAAGGCGATTGTTGAGGGTTGGAGTAAAAATGGAAGACTGACGCCAGTAGAGCTTGATGGTCAAAAGTTCTACAGTGAAAGACAGTTACTTTCGTTTGATATTTACCGGCAATTGGCAGAAACGAAATGGGATAAGGAAAAGACCGTTGAGGCGGCGCGACCATTCCGTTCCATTGAACTTTTTGCCGGAGCCGGGGGGTTAGCTTTAGGTCTGGAAGGTGTGGGTTTTGAGGTTGCTCTGCTTAATGAGCTTGACCGGCATGCCGGAGCTACACTGAAGAAAAATCGCCCAGATTGGAATGTTGCTGTCGGTGATATTGCGGAGATAGATTTTACCCCTTACAAAAACAAAATTGATCTTCTGTCGGGTGGTTTTCCCTGCCAGGCGTTTTCGTATGCTGGAAATAAACTTGGCTTTGGCGATATCCGGGGCACCCTCTTTTTTGAGTTGATGCGTGCGGTTGAAGAGGTTCAACCGAGGGTGTTTCTGGGTGAGAATGTTCGTGGATTGCTCAATCATGACAATGGCAGAACCCTTGAAACAATTAAGCATAAAATTGAAGCTATTGGTTACACCCTCATTGCCCCACAAGTGCTTAAAGCCATTTACTACAAAGTGCCGCAAAAACGTGAACGACTCTTCCTGGTTGGGATCAGGAACGATCTTGTCTCGGATATGACCTTTCACTGGCCATCACCGTACCGGCGAGTTCTTACTCTGAAGGATGCACTGAAGAAAGGGGAGATCTTCGCGACCGACGTTCCCGCCTCTGCGGGGCAAACCTATCCTGTCCGAAAAAAAGAAATTCTTGATCTGGTTCCTCCCGGTGGCTACTGGCGTGATTTGCCGGATCGTATCCAAAGGGAATATATGCAGAAAAGTTACTTTCTTGGTGGAGGAAAAACCGGGATGGCAAGGCGACTCTCCTGGGATGAACCCAGTTTGACCCTCACTTGTGCCCCGGCTCAAAAACAGACTGAACGGTGTCATCCTGAAGAAACCCGCCCACTGACAGTGCGAGAATATGCCCGGATTCAAACTTTTCCGGATAATTGGGAGTTTACCGGCTCTATAAGTAGTCAGTATAAGCAGATTGGTAATGCTGTTCCCGTCAACCTTGCAATAGCAGTGGGACGAAGTCTCATTACCCTTCTAAATCAGATTGATAAAAAGTATCCTACTGAAAATACAGAAGAAATTCCAGAGTGGAATATGACTCCTGAACAAATTGCTTTCATTTGGGAAAGAAGAAGAAAATATCAATTAGCAACAGAAATAAAATAAAATTTTGTCAGTTTATAGTTTTTGAAAGGAGTTTTTATGCTTATTGTCATGCACCATCATGCAACTCAGGAACAAGTAGATCAGGTTATTGCAGCAATAGAGGTTATGGGGTTGACGGCTGAACCTATCCCGGGAAGTTTGCGGACTGCTATCGGAGTGTTGGGTAATCAGGGTTATGTCGATGATTCAACTATTCGTACTTTGCCGGGGGTGCGTGAAACCATCCACGTTAGCAAACCTTATAAAATGGCATCACGTGATTTTCACCCGGCCCCTTCGGTGATTGATGTTGCCGGGGTCAAATTTGGTGATGGCGAGAAACCGGTGATTATTGCCGGTCCCTGCTCAATT
>JAYEMC010000186.1:0-3485 GCA_034717935.1 Pseudomonadota bacterium
CCAGAGATATTCTGATATCATCCGGGCATTAAAGTCTGTCTGTGATCACCACCCCAATATAAAAATAATAATATTAATAATTTCAATAGGTTATTGATGCTTGATGCTTGATGCTTGATGCTTGATGGTGGCGGTGCAGGGAATTGAACCCCGGACACTACGGATATGAGCCGTATGCTCTAACCACCTGAGCTACACCGCCGTTAAAACTGTCGTCAAACAGATTCGAGGCGCTTTCTAATGTTTTTTTTTTTCTTTGTCAATCATTATTGTTGGCGGAAATATTTTTTTTGTCATTTGACATGTACTTGGTACAGGTCAAATGATTTTTCGTTGACAAGCTCCGCTAAATAATATAACAGTGCGCAGCTTTTGAGATTGTCGACCGTTATTTTTTTTGGTTTTAGTTTAACAGTTAACGTAAGGTGGGATAAAAAGGAAGGGTAAACCAATGGCGCTTAATTATGATTTGTCGGAAGAACAAGAAATTTTACGTAAAAGTGTGCGTGGTTTTGCTGAAAAAGAGATAGCTCCTCTGGCTCAGGAACTCGATCAGAAAGAAGAATTTTCTCTGGAACTGACGCAGAAGATGGGAGATCTCGGGCTTTTCGGGATGTTTGTATCGCCTGAGTATGGCGGTTCCGGGCTCGATTATACCTCCTATATTATTGCAGTTGAAGAAATTGCCCGTGTCGACGGCTCTCAGGCGGCTACGGTTGCCGCCGGCAACTCTTTAGGTATTGGTCCGATCTACTATTATGGTAGTGAAGAGCAGAAAAAAGAGTGGTTGCCACGACTTTGTACCGGTGAGATTTTGGCCGGTTTCGGTTTGACCGAACCCAACGCCGGATCCGATGCCGGTAACTCGAAAACCAATGCCGTGCTTGATGGTGATGAGTGGGTAATTAACGGCTCTAAGATTTTTATTACCAACGCTTCAGCCCCGAATACCGGGGTTGTCATTGTTCAGGCAATCACCGGTAAACGTGATGATGGGCGCAATGAAATGAGTTGTATTCTGGTGCCGGCTGGAACTGCCGGGATGGAGTGCCGCCCCATGCATGGCAAGATGATGTGGCGTTCTTCTAATACGACCGAGATCTACTTCGATGATTGCCGGGTGCCGGCCAAAAATCTACTTGGTGGTCGGGGTGAAGGTTTTCATCAGATGCTGGCAACCCTTGACGGCGGTCGTTTGAGCATCGGTGCTATGGGTTTAGGCGGCGCTCAGGGAGCTTTTGAGAAAGCTCTGCAGTATTCTCAAGAGCGGATTCAATTTAATCGCCCCCTGTTTGATTTTCAGGTGACTCAGTTTAAACTTTCCGATATGGCGATGGAGATTGAACTAGCTCGTAATCTGCTTTATAAAGCCTGCTGGTTGCGCAGTAACAATCGTCCCTTCTCACGCGAAGCGGCCATGGGTAAACTTTACTGTTCCGAAACTATGGGCCGGGTTGTTAACCATGCGGTTCAGATTCATGGTGGTTACGGTTTGATGCAGGAGTATGATGTGGAACGTTTCTATCGCGATCAAAAACTTCTTGATATCGGTGAAGGTACTTCAGAAGTTCAACGCTTGGTTATTGCCCGCTCTCTGGTCTAGGCTGAATTGATCGCCGGTTACGATAGTTTACCGACGACGGTTCGCCTGGTCGAAGTGGCTCCTCGGGATGGTTGGCAGAATCTTGCCGATTTTATCCCGACGGAAACCAAGGTCAAGCTTATTGATGATCTGGCAAGTTGTGGTTTCAGAGAGATTGAAGTAAGCTCTTTTGTCAGCCCTAAGGCGATACCGCAGCTTCGAGATGCCGCTGATGTTTTTAAGACAATCAAACCGCATGCGGGATTGACAACCGCAGCTCTGGTTCCCAATCAGCGTGGTTTGGAACCGGCTCTGGTGGCGGGTGTTGGTAAAATTGTTTTCTTTATTTCGGCCAGCGATACCCATAATCGGAAAAACCTGGGCTGTCCTCAGGGGTTAACCCTGGCCGAGATTGAAACCATGGTCAAATCCGTACCTGATGATGTTGCCCGTCGGGTTTCGATCTCTAATGTCTTTGGTTGTCCTTATGAAGGGGATATAACTTTTTCGGCAGTTGACCGGCTGGTTGAAAGTTTGATTGCTCTTGGGCTCGCGGAGATTACTCTTTGTGACACCTTAGGGGTAGCGACTCCCGATCAGGTCTATAATTTTTCAAGTCAGTTGCAAGAGCGTTTCCCTAAGGTTGATTTAGGTCTCCATCTTCATGATAGTTGTGGTCGGGCTTTGGCTTGCGTGATCGCCGGTCTTCAGGCCGGTATCGATCGTTACGATACGGCCGCCGGAGGGCTTGGTGGTTGTCCTTATGCTCCTGGAGCTGCCGGTAATCTGGCAACCGAAGATCTTCTCTTCTGTCTTGATCGTATGGGGATAAAGTCCGGTATCGACAGCCAGGCCTTACTGGCCGTGGCCCGACACCAGGCCCAAGTGACAAAGAGCGGTAACAGTCACATGCTGGCTTTTAGCGCCGGATGTGAAGATAATTAACGCTGTAAGAAGGAGTTTTTAAATGTCTGATCTACTTTTAACAGAAAATCGTGACGGTGTCCTTATCGTTACTTTAAATCGTCCCGAGAGCATGAACTCATTAAGTCGGGAGCTGTTGGCGGACTTGAATAAGTTGGTCAGTGAAATTAGTGTTGATAAAACGGTGCGAGTTGTGGTTATCACTGGAGCTGGGGAAAAATCCTTCTGTTCCGGGGCTGATCTGAGAGAACGGGCGACGATGAGCCCGATTGAGGTGAAGCAGTATATCCAGATGATTCGCAACACCTTCACTATGGTTGAAAATTTGCCGCAGCCGGTGATTGCAGCGGTTAATGGTTATGCTTTTGGTGGCGGGACTGAATTGGCCCTGGCTTCAGATATTCGGGTAGCCGCTCCCAATGCGGTCATGGGTTTGACCGAAACCAGTTTGGGAATTATTCCCGGGGCTGGTGGTACCCAACGTTTGGCCCGTTTATTAGGCAAAGGGAAAGCCAAAGAGATGGTTTTTACCGCGCATCGGGCCAAAGCTGATGAAGCTTTGGCAATTGGAATGGTCAATCAGGTTGCCCCGGAAGGCGGCCTTATCGATGCCGCCATGGCGATGGCGGCCCGGATTAAAAAGAACGCTCCGATTGCTCTTGAGATGGCTAAATATGCGATCAATTATGGTAGTGAGGTCGATCTCGGCAGTGGGTTGGCCATTGAATCCAACTGTTATGCAGTGACTATTCCGACCAAAGATCGAATTGAAGGCTTGACCGCCTTTCGTGAAAAGAGAGCGCCGGTTTATACTGGCGAGTAGTTTTTTTACAAACCAACTTATGAGTTGGTGACTGACCCGCTTAACCGGGATTATTGGGCGACTGGCGCCCACCCCTTAATTATGGAGTCGAATTTTGGTTCATATTTTCTATTGTGGACCAGGGGGCTGATTCCGATCCCGGATATTAATGTAAAA
>JAYEMC010000187.1:0-3467 GCA_034717935.1 Pseudomonadota bacterium
TGTGTGACGGCGATCAACTCTGTGATGCCTCCGGCCACACTTTTTTTACTGTATCTTTACCGCAGTCCGCCATTTGAACGATGATACCCTTCTACAGCCAATCAAAAGAAGAGCTTTTCAGCGCCCTTACCTGTGACCAAACCGGATTGACTCAATCTGCGGTTTTAGAGCGTCGTCGGCGTTACGGTGTAAATCGTTTGCGGGAGGCTCCGCCACCGAGTCCGCTGTTGCTCTTTATCGATCAGTTTAAGAGCTTTATCATCTATATCCTCTTGTTTGCCGTAGTCTTTGCTCTGGCTATCGGTGAATATGTTGACTCCCTGATAATTATCGCTATTGTTTTGCTTAATGCTTTGATCGGTTTTTTTCAGGAGTACGGTGCGGCCCGGTCGCTGGCTGCTTTAAAAGAGATGACCGAGGTGATGGCTGTGGCTTTGCGTGATGGTCTCTGGCAAAATGTTAAATCCGGCTCCCTGGTGCCGGGTGATATTATCTCGGTTGTTGCCGGCGACAAGATTCCGGCTGATGCCCGGATTATTGTCGCCAATCGTCTTTTAGTGGAGGAGGCGGCGTTAACCGGTGAGAGCCTGCCGGTCGACAAAGAGAGTGTCTCCCTTAGCGGAACTTTGCAGATTGCCGACCAGAAAAATATGCTTTTTTCTTCAACCTCAGTGGTCAGTGGTCGGGCTCAGGCCGTTGTTGTGGCAACCGGTATGCAGACTGAGATCGGGGCGATTGCGGATCTGGTTGAGACCGCAAAAGAGGAGTTGACACCGCTGCAACGCAGGCTTGATAGTTTCGGTCGCCGTCTGGGTCTGGTCATAATTGTGATCTGTCTTCTGGTTATGATGCTCTCTTGCGGCAAGGAGTTTTTGCTTTTACAAACGATCAGTCGAGATTCTCTGGTCGCTTTTTGTTTTATATCTATCAGTCTGGCAGTGGCGGCAGTACCTACGGCCCTGCCCGCAGTGGTAACTATCGCTTTGAGTATTGGGGTTAAACGCCTTTTGCGGCGTAAAGCTCTGGTGCGCCGATTGGCTTCGGTTGAGACATTGGGCAGTTGCGATGTGATTTGTACTGATAAAACCGGTACCCTGACCTGTAATCAAATGACGGTGCGCCTAGCCTGGACCTTGAAACAGGAGTTGTCGCTGGCGGCGGCTTTAGCCAATGAAAAGCTTTGCCCAGTCGAGAAACTGCTCTTTTTAGCCGGAGCGGCTTGTAATGATGCGGTTATCAAAAGAGTGGAATCGGGTTTCGAAACCCGAGGCAACCCGACCGAGATCGCCTTGCTCATCAGTGCCGAAAAAGTTGGCTGCCACCATTATGGTCAACGCCTTGATGAAATTCCTTTTGATGGTTTGCGCAAACGAATGAGTGTGCTTATGGAGGAAAAAGATGGTGTCAGGCTCTATGTTAAGGGGGCACCTGATGCCATCCTTGAGATCTCGACCCGGGTTTTTCTGAATGGTGACGTGGTTCCTTTGAACGACAAGTTACGAGATTTAATCATTGTCCAAAACGATCTTTATGCGGGGCAGGCGATGCGGGTCTTGGCCTTTGCCTGCAGCGATCTTGATGGCGAAAAAGCAAAAGGCCCGGCTAGCGAAAGTGACCTGATTTTTATCGGCCTCCAGGCTCTGGTTGACCCACCTCGTTCCGATGTTCGCCAGGCGATTATAAAGACGTATGCTGCGGGAATCAGGGTGATCATGATCACCGGTGATTATCGTGAAACAGCGAGGGCTATCGGCAAAGAGGTTGGTATCGAGGGCGAAGTTTTAACCGGCATGGAGATGGCGGATTTAAACGATGATGAGTTACGTGAACGGCTAAAAAACGGCACCAATATCTTCGCTCGAGTGATTCCCGAACATAAGCAGCGTATCGTTACCATCCTTCAGGATTTAGGCCATACCGTGGCCATGACCGGTGACGGGGTTAATGATGCTCCGGCTTTGAAAAAAGCCAATATCGGGATCGCCGTCGGCAGCGGTACCGACGTCGCCAAAGAGGCGGCCGATTTTGTTCTGCTTGATGATAGTTTTTCGCATATCATCAACGCTATTGAGGAGGGGAGAGGCATCTATGATAATATTCAGAAGTCGATCATGTTGCTCCTCTCCGGCAACTTAGGCGAGGTTCTGATTATCTTTCTCGCCGTACTCTTAGGCTGGAACCTGCCGCTGACGGCGGTGATGTTGCTCTGGATCAACATGGTCACCGATGGGGCTCCGGCTCTGGCTTTCAGTGTCGATGGTTATGGCCGCAATATCATGCGCCGCCCGCCTAAACCGAGAGATGAGGCGATCCTTACCGGCCGCAAGCTGGCCCTGATTACGGTTTTAGGTGTGGCTGGAACCCTGATTGCTTTGCTCATTTTCCGCCTGACCGGTGGGGCATTGTTGCTTGAGAGCGAAATCACCAAAGCACGCACCATGGTTTTTAATTTCATTGTCCTTTACGAGATGATTCTGGTCTTTATTATTCGTCGCGAATACGATGTGCCGCTCTTTAGCAACGCTTGGGTCTGGAGTGCCGTAATCTTCTCTGTCGCTCTCCAAGGTGTTTTAATGTACACCCCCATGGCCTTCTATTTCAAACTAGCACCATTAAGTTTTTACGATATTGCAAAACTGCTTTCCGGAGGCCTGATTTTTTATCTGATTGCCTTGCTTTATCAAACCCTCAAAAAACCTGATTGGTTTTGAACGTGGTACAAGAGATAATTCCTATGGTTAATTTTATTGTGCAGCCGTTATGTTCTTATATTAATCATCTTCGTCCTTTTATAATTGAGGTACAGGGTGATGACCGGGTAATGATTGCCGGGGCGACCAATGATTCGCGTAAGGTTCGGCCGGGCTGGCTTTTTGTTGCAGTGTGCGGGGTTTTGGATGATGGTCATCGTTACCTGGATCAGGTTTTGGCGGCCGGGGCGGTGGCGATAGTTAGTGAAAGGGAGCTGGAGTTGCCGCCAGGTATCGCTTGCTTGCGGGTTTCGGATGCTTATGCGGCGGCGGCCGGAGTTGCCGAAGTGATGTATGGTTTTCCGGCCCAAGAGTTGGAACTGATCGGCATTACCGGTACTAACGGTAAGACGACGACCGCTTTTTTGTTGCGTGAGATCTTTTTGCGCATTGATGAAAAAGTCGGCATGGTGGGAACCGTCGGTTATGATTGTGGCGGAACCTGGGAAGCAGCGGCGCGGACGACTCCCGATCCCTTTGTTTTGCAAGCTCTGTTCGCCCGGATGGTGAAAAATGGTTGTCGCCGGGCCCTACTTGAAGTTTCAAGTCATGCCTTGGCTCAGAGTCGTTTGGGAAGGGCGCGTTTTAGCGGTGCGATTTTTACCAATTTAAGTGGTGATCACCTCGACTATCACGAGACCATGGAAAACTACTATCTGGCAAAACGGGTTCTCTTTCAGGGTTTGTTGGCTGATGATGCGGTGATCGTGGTTAATG
>JAYEMC010000188.1:0-3459 GCA_034717935.1 Pseudomonadota bacterium
CGTCAGCGGTGTGGTTATTGTATGTCGAAGTGTATTCATAAACCAGAGGCTTGGTCAGTTGCTTTTCAAGCTGTTTTATGAGCTCTAATTCACTTGAACTTCCAGTATGTAAAATTATTACCGGCAGGTGAGGTTTAACGGTCGGGGTTGGGGCCGGTTCTCGTTTCCATGACGGAACCGAGAACCAGTGTGAGATGTCACTTTTTAACAATTTCTCCAGATCGCTGGTTGGTTTTTTAGCATCTTTCGGCTCCGGGGCCTCAATCCAGTAACGTTGCCGCTGGAAAGGGTAGAGGGGGAGGACGAGCCGGGCTCTTTTTTGGCCTTTGAACAGGGCTTGCCAATCAACCTCTTCTCCGGCCAACCAGTTTTCTCGACAGCTATTTAAAATGTGGTTTAAATTGTCAGGGTATAAATCGTTATCGAAGTTTGGTTTTTGCGGGTCAGTTTGGCGCAGTAAAGTGACAGCTTCAGCGAGCGTTTGACAGATTATTGCGGCGCGGTGTTGGTGAATGGTGCGGCCCTGAGCCAATGTGTAAGAGATGTCTGCTGGATTAAGATCAGGGTTTTCAGTAAAATGGTGGGCCAGCAGTTCACAAAGTTCTGCTAAAGCCGTTTGCGAGCGGGCGGAAAGCGGGAAGATCCAGGGGTCTTTAGCCACGGTCGTAGGGGTTACTTTAGGGGCCTCTTCGATTATGATATGCGCATTTGTGCCACCCATGCCAAATGAACTTAGTCCGGCCCGGCGCGGGCGGCTACCGAAATCCCAATTATGGGTTTTGGTTGCTGGATAAAACGGAGTGTTTGCAAAATTGATCTGTCGGCTTGGGGTTTTGCAGTGCAGGGTCGCCGGTATTTTACGGTTTTTCAGGGATTCGATGGTTTTGATGATACCGGCCATCCCTGCCGCCGCATCAAGATGTCCGATATTGCTTTTGACCGAGCCAATTGCACAAAAACCAGATTTGTCGGTCTCTTTTCTAAAAGCTTCGGTTAAGGCCTTGATCTCAACCGGATCACCTAAAGCCGTGCCGGTGCCGTGGGCTTCGATATAGCTGATGCTTTCCGCTGAGACTCCGGCTGTCGAGAGGGCATCAATAATTACATCGCGTTGACCTTCAAGTCCGGGAGCCGTGAATCCGACTTTGGCCGAGCCGTCATTGTTGAGAGCTGAGCCTTTGATAACCGCGTGTATAGTGTCTTGGTCGCGAACTGCGTCGGCAAGTCGTTTTAAGAGGATTACCCCGACCCCATTGCCGCCGACAGTACCCGCCGCATCTTCGGAAAAGGCGCGGCAGTGGCCGTCGGCTGAGGCGATTCCGTTTTGCTGGTGCAGATGCCCTGAAATTTGCGGCGTGTTGATAGAGACCCCTCCGGTCAGAGCCATTTCACACTCTCCGGCGAGCAGCGCTTTACAGGCAGTATGGATGGCGACCAGAGATGTGGAGCAAGCCGTATTGACGTTAATACTCGGCCCGCGCAAGTTTAATTTATAAGAGGTTTTGGTCGGCAGAAAATCTTTATCATTACCCATGGAGAGTTGATAGCCATCCATGGCATTGGTAAACATTTTGTTCGCTACCAGATTGTTGATCAGATAGGTGTTCATGCTGCATCCGGCAAAGACGCCTATTTTGCCGGGATAACGAAATGGATCGTAGCCGCCATGTTCCAGGGTATGCCAAGCGGTCTCTAAAAAAATCCGGTGTTGGGGATCCATCTCACTCGCTTCGCGAGGGCTGAATCCGAAGAGTTGGGCATCAAACATCTCAATATCCGGCAAGATGCCGAGAGCGGCAATGAAATCGGGGTGGTCAACTTCGTCTTCAGGAAGACCAGCCGTCAAGAGCTCTTCTCGGGAGAGGAAGGTGATCGATTCGGTTTCGGCTTCCAGGTTCTTCCAGAAAAGATCAATATTATCGGCTCCCGGAAAACGGCCGGCCATGCCGATGACCGCAATCTCGTTGGTGCCGATAATATCATTGATTTCTGTTTTTGCTGAAGCAGGTGAATCTTTTTCGGAAATCGTATTTTTCCTGGAGAGCGCCCGGGCTTGGGCTGCGACCGTGGTATGACGGAAGAGATCCACCACTTCCAGCTCAGAACCAAGTTCGTCACCCAAAAGGGCATGAAGCCTGAGCAGGAGTAGGGAGTGGCCGCCCAAGTCAAAAAAATTATCATGGCGGCCGACGTGGTCGCATTTTAAAAGCTCTTTCCAGATTGTGGCTACAGCTTTTTCAATTTTTGAGAGAGGTTCCTGTTGGTCGGATAAGACCTTTGCGGTTGTTGTTATTGAGACCTTGGGCAGGCTTTTTTCATCAATCTTGCCAGCTGCCGTCACCGGTATTTTCGGAATCAATACTAAGCGCTGGGGAACCATGTAACCCGGCACTCTCTCTTTAAGCCGGATGCGAATCTCTTCAAGTTCGATCTCCGTAAGCCTGTTTTTAGTTTTTTCAGCAACTATGTAAGCGACGAGAAAAGCTTCACCGGACGCTTTGTCTTTTTGTAAAATGACACACGCCTCTGAAACTTCCGGCAGTTCGCAGAGTCCTGATTCTATTTCGCCGGGATCGATGCGGAAACCGCGCAGTTTGATCTGGCGGTCAAGGCGACCGAGAAATTCGATGACGCCGTAATCGGTCAGGCGTACCCGATCCCCGGTCCGATATAGTTTAATGGAATTTTTTTCAGCCTCTTTGAGCCAGCCTCCATCTTCATCTTCACCGTCCCAAAAAGAGAACGCTTGCGAGGTTAATTCAGGCTCTCCATAATATCCTTCAGCCAGACATTCACCACCGATACAGAGTTCACCGGGGACGCCTGGTGGTACGGCTTTACCATTTTTATCGAGAATCCGCAGGATGCGTCCCGGCAGGGGGCGGCCGATGGGTACCGAAGCGGTAGCACAGGCATTTACATTATTTGAATGTACGCGAAAAAGGGTGGCTGTAACTATGGCCTCCGTCGGCCCGTAAACATTTAACAGGGGAACATCGCCAACCGGCGAAGCGAGCCACTGTTTGGCGACTTCCACCGGCAGGGCCTCGCCTCCGGTCAGGACATGTCTTAATCCCCGGGGTGCGGACTCGGGATGACGATTCCAGTAATTGAGCAGCTCTTTTATATAGAGTGGTGGCAGATCTAAAACCGTAAGCCCGAATTCTGCCACTTTTTCGTGAAATTTTGTCGCCGCCCATGGGGTTTCTCCGCGCACGACCAGAGTCGCTCCTGCGATTAAGGCCGGAAAAATCTGTTCCAGGCCGGCATCAAAAAAGATTGGCGCAAATTGTAGAACCAGATCTTCATGGTTGAGGCCGTAGATTTTTATGCAGGCTTGACAATGTTTTTCAAAACCTCGGTTAGAGACCAGAACCCCTTTCGGTTTTCCTGTGGTTCCGGAGGTGTAGATAATGTAGAGCGGGTCATCAGCCGTCACTGCAACTGTTTTTGACAATG
>JAYEMC010000189.1:0-3458 GCA_034717935.1 Pseudomonadota bacterium
AATCAGAGGGGCATTAAAGGAGATCAAAATAGTTTGGATTGCTAAAGGATAAAAGCACCATGAAAATTCCTTATATCGGAATTCTAGTTTACCCTTGACCTCTTTTTATAAATAGGAGTAAGTCTAGGAGGCTGTACGAGAATAGAAATTTTTTCTCAGATCGAGGCATTTTTTGTAAATAAGCGCAGACATACATCTAGTATTTTGAGCATTATTTTCAAAAAATAACGAAGAGCTGGGGAAAAATGGCATTCTCGGGCAGCCTCCTGATAGTGACGATTTTGATGTTATGTAGTAAGTCAAAGGTGGATGGAGGATTGTAATGCGTTCGATCAATGATCGGGAAGAGTATCTGCTTAGAGCAGTTCATGCTTTTGAGAGGAAACTGATTGTCATTTCACCTGATTTTGAGATTTTGGCAGTTAATGATCATGGCCTTAATCATCCTGAAATTAAAATCACTAAACGTTTTTGTTACGAGCAGTTTCGTAACAGCGACCGGCCTTGTGATTTATGTCCGGTGGTGGGGTCATTACAGAGTGGGGCACCTACTTATCTAGGTAAGCATGATTGGGATGAGAAGAAGATGGCTTGCATCTTCAGTTACCCTCTTTTTTCGGATGGCAAGATTGACGCTCTGGTGGTGGTTGATTTTGACCTTTCGGTACTGGTTTGGCTGGAAGAGAGAATGAATCAGTCGAGTGCTTTTTTGCATAATCTTCTCTTGAGTTCAGTTGATGGTGTGGTGGCTGCTGATACGAACGGAAAACTACTTGTTTTCAATAATGCGGTCGGCGAAATTCTTGGTTACAACATTAAAGAGGCTTTTGAAAGTCTGAATGTTGCCGATATCTATGTTCGGGAAAATGAAGCTCGAGATGTGATGAGGCGATTGAGAAGCCATAAATATGGGGGAAAGGGCAAGTTGAAATCCCATTATCTTGATCTCAAAGGCAAAGATATTCAGCCGGTTCCGGTGCGTCTGAATGCGTCAATTGTTTATAAAGATGGTCGTGAAGTTGCGACTATCGGATATTTTCGTGACCTGCGTGAGACTCTCCATATGGAGAGAGAGCTTGAAAAAACCCAGCTTCAGTTACTCCAGTCCGAAAAAATGGCGTCGCTGGGCAAGCTTGCGGCAGGCGTTGCCCATCAGTTAAACAATCCTTTGGGAGGAATTATTCTTTTTACCAAATTGATAATGGAAGAGAATGAACTTCCTGGCAATGTAACGGATGATCTAAATCGAGTATTGCGGGATGCTGAAAGATGTCGTGATACCGTCAAGGAATTGTTGGAGTTTTCTCGACAGACACGCCAGTTTATGCAGCCCTGTGATATTAATCAGGCTACAGAGCGAACTCTTTTCTTGCTCGAAAGTCAGCCGATTTTCCATAATATCGAGATAAAAAAACATCTGGCTGAGGGACTGCCTTTAGTGGATGCCGACATTCAACAGCTTAACCATCTTCTGATGAATCTGATTCTAAATGCGGTTGATGCCATGAATGTTGAAGGAACAGCTGAGAGTGAAGGTACGCTGACGGTTAGAACCAGCTTTCCGGCCCAGGGAGAGCCTATCTATTATAGTGCTGAGGATGAAAATACCGAGGTTATTGAATATCCATGTTGTTGTATGCCTTCACATGGAGACCGGGTCTGTATTGAGATTTCTGATACCGGAACCGGGATTCCGGAAGATGTGCTGCCCCATATTTTTGACCATTTTTTCACGACCAAAGAAGAAGGGAAAGGAACCGGGCTTGGTTTGAGCATGGTTTATGGAATAGTTGAAAATCATGGGGGAAATATTTTTGCCCGAAGTCGGCCTGGAAAAGGAACATCTTTTATTGTTACGCTGCCGTTGGCAAAAATTTGCGAAGAAGGAGAATAAAGTGAAAAAGAGTGAAAATTCTTTACATATTTTAGTAGTTGATGATGAACAGGGAATTCGCGAAGGGGCTGAGCGTATCTTGTCGCGCATGGGGTTTACGGTTTTGACGGCATCCCGTGGGGCTGCGGGATTAGAGATTATCTATGCAGAGCCGGTGCATATTGTTTTTCTTGATCTCAAGATGCCGGGGATGGGCGGCATGGAGGTTCTGGCTCGGATTAAAGAGTTTAATGAAAAGATTATGGTTATCGTAGTAACCGGTTTTGCCACGATTGAAACGGCGATTGAGGCGATGAAAAAAGGGGCCTATGATTTTATTCCCAAGCCTTTTGAGCCCGACAGTCTGAGGATGGTCGTGCGCCGGGCGCAAGAACGAATGGAGCTCTCCCTTGAAGCCGAGAGGCTTGAAAAAGAGCGTAAACGCACCCTTCTCGATCTTGATAATGAAAAGAGCCGAACTCGAACCATCATTGAATCACTACCTAACGGGGTGGTGGTTACTAATACTGAAGGGGTTGTCGTTTTGATGAATCCCGCTTTCCTCTGGTATCTTAATCTGGATGCCACTCTTAAGCCGGGAAAGAGAATTGGGGAATATGTTGATGATGAGGGTTTTTGTGAACGGGTTATAGCTCTTTCTCAAGGCGATTGCCCTTCGGGTAACGACTCTTCAAGCTATGAAGTGGCTTTACCGGACAACAAGTTTATGATGGCTGAAGGGCGCTGTATTTTGGGTGAAGAGAAAGAGTGTCTCGGAGCCGTGGTTATCCTTGTTGATATAACGGCTATGAAAGCGCTGGATCAGATGAAATCGGATTTTGTCGCCAAAGTCTCACATGAACTGCGCTCTCCTCTTTCGACCATTCATGAACAACTGGTAATGGTTGAGAAAAAACCGGAAAATGATGAATATCTTCTCTCCCGGGCGCGTGAAAAAACCAATGGGCTGATCTCGTTGATTGGTGATTTACTTGATCTGTCGCGCATTGAGGAAGGTCATGCTGGAGAAGAGGCGCAACCTGTTTTGGTTGATGAGCTCTTAAAAAGCATTGTTGAATTTATTAAAGCTCAGGCCGAGAGTCGTAAACAGAGCCTGGAACTTGAGCTACCGGTTGAAAAATCCTTACCGCCGGTATTTGCAGACCCAATGGCACTTGAAAGTATTTTCGGCAACCTTATTGCCAACGCCATTAAATATACTCAGGAGGGAGGATCAATCAAGGTACGGCTGGAGCTGTTGGATAATCATCTTCAAGTCGATGTCATTGATAACGGTTTCGGTATGGAGGGGCGCCAGCTTGATAAGTTATTTACCAAGTTTTTTCGCATCAAGACCGAAAAAACCCGCTATATTACCGGAACCGGGCTTGGTCTCTCTATTGTTAAAAGTTTGATTGACAAGCTTAATGGTACCATCTCAGTGAAGAGCCAGCCCGATCAAGGAAGTACCTTTACCGTAAGGTTGCCGATTATTGTTTGATGTTTTGCAGGGCCTCGCTGACTGCTGTCAGCGGAATCTGTTTGCCGGTCCAGAGGGTTAGAGCGTGTCTGGTTTGATAAGCGA
>JAYEMC010000190.1:0-3457 GCA_034717935.1 Pseudomonadota bacterium
AGATCCGGCGGCGTTTGAGGAGGGGGAATTGTTCCATTAGAGCTTCAACCAGATCGCGATTGCTCCGGCCTTGAGCAAAATCGGGGTCGGCAAGGCAGTCGCGAAGTTGGGCTTCGGCCTCTAATAGCGTCTGCGGGTCGCGGCTGTGGCTTTCGCGATCGTAGCCGGTGACCAGCAGCGTAATCTCACCGCGCCAGCCCTCAGTAGAGCCCAAAGAGCGGAGATGACTTAAAGGGAAACGCAGAAACTCTTCATAAATTTTGGTTAATTCGCGGGCCACACAGGCTAAGCGATCACCAAAAACCCGTTCCATGGTTTCAAGCGTGGCATTGAGACGCCGGGGAGATTCATAGAAAATCAGAGTTGCTTCAATCTCTTTTAAACTTTCTAGTTTCCGTTGCCGGAGCCCGGATCGCACCGGCAAAAAACCGGCAAAGTAGAAAGAGTCAAGCGGCAGGGCACTGGCACAAATAGCAGCAATTGCGGCGCAGGCTCCGGGCAGCGGTGTGATTCGGATTGAGGCGGCAGCGGCCATCTGGATAAGCCGGAAGCCGGGGTCTGAAATTCCCGGAGTTCCGGCTTCCGAGATAACCCCAATAGTCGCTCCTCTTTGCAACTTTCCGATAATCTCGTCCAACCGTTTAAGCGAAGAGTGATCGTGCAGCGAGATCAATGAGGTCGTTATCTGGTAACGACTGAAAAGTTTTTTTGCCGTTCGTGTATCTTCAGCCGCAACCAGATCAACTTTGCGCAAGACCTCCAGGGCACGCATGGTAATATCACCAAGATTGCCAATCGGCGTCGCAATCAGAAAAAGTTCACCGGCTAACGCGGTCGTCGTCATTGCGATTTCTCCATCATCCGCTGTCGGATTGCCGAATGAACCCGCATTTGGCAAATAATTTCCACCAGTTCCGGGTCACTGACCCGAGTTTCAGTCTCTTGCCGCCAATTTTGCTCTTCAACTGCCGAAACCAAAGCTCCTGACTGGAGCACTCCATCTTTTTTAGTCGTTACAGCAACCTTTTTCAGTTTCCCGGCTTTCACCGCCCGGCAATGAACAGAGCTAATCAAAATCGCACCCGCAAGTTCATTGACTCGCGTGATAATCTCTTCCTGCATATAGATTAACTGATGCGCCCAGGAGCTGTTTTTAACATCAATATAAAGAATACCGCGTTTAATCCGCGTCGGCTGACATTTATCCAGCAACCCCCCGCCGACAATCTTACGCCATTGACGAAAGATCTTTTCGTGCATCAACCTGAGACGGAGTTTGGGCGTATTCAGAATCGGCCCAACCACCTCACCCACCATAACCACCAGCTGATTTTTACGACGCAATTTTTGGGCTTTTGTCAAAGCTGGTCGAAAATGTCGGAAGTTTTTTTCAGCCATGACATTAACCCAGACCGGCAAACCGTGATAGAATAAAATTTTTGGCGCTGTTTTTTGTTCGACCTGTCTCGGCTGGGGTCATTTCTTGACACTTGGCGACCGTAAAGTTCGTGTAAAACAAAAATTTAACCTCGCCATTTGTCAAGATGTGACCCCGTTAGAGTGGGCGAAGCAATGTTCGCCGCCATTTATTGCGACTTTATGGTGGGCATCTAACTGCTACTCAATTCGCGGGAAAAGTGATTTGCCTTTAACGACTTCCCCGCCGGTTACCAGTTTACCCCAGGTAAAAACCTCCGGGCCCCGGCTCGCGAAGGGTTCCGGCTGGCCTAACTGAATCGCCATCTGGGCTGATTTTTCGGGCATCACGGGATAGAGGTAGAGGCTTAAAAGGCGCAAGCTTTCCAGCACACAGTAGAGAACCTGATCCAGATCTTGAGCCCGGGACTCGTCTTTAGCCAGAGCCCAGGGAGCCTGTTCATCAATAAAGCGATTACACTTTTCAACCAGACGCCAGATTGCGGCCAACATCTTGTGAAAGGCGAGATTATCCATCGCCAGAACGACCTCTTGATTAATTTCATCATGCAAGGCCGCAAATTCGCAATAGTGAGCACCCTCAACATCGGCCGCTGGAATTACGGCTTGGCGGTATTTCTTGACCATCGATACGGTACGACTCAAAAGATTGCCGAGATCGTTGGCCAACTCACTGTTGACCCGGCCCTTGATTGCGGCCTGAGAAAAATCACCATCCCCACCAAAAGGGACTTCCCGCAAAAGAAAATAGCGAAAAGCATCAACCCCGAATTCATTTACCACGACTTCAGGATCGACCACATTACCGACCGATTTCGACATTTTCGCCCCCTCAACCGTCCACCAACCATGCGCAAAAACCTGTTTCGGCAGCGGCAGGCCGGCGGCAAACAGGAATGTCGGCCAGTAAACGGCGTGAAAACGTAAGATATCTTTACCGATAAGATGGATATCAGCCGGCCAGAGACGCTCGAAACGCTCCGGATTATCGGGAAAACCGGCGGCGGTCAGATAGTTGATCAGAGCGTCAAACCAGACATAGATAACGTGGCGCTGATCATCGGGTACCGAAATCCCCCAGTCAAAAGTACAGCGACTGATACTTAAATCACGCAGATCTTCGCGCAAAAAGCCCAAGACCTCATTAAGTTTACTCTTGGGCATAACAAAATCTTCATGCTCTTTGAGATAATCGAGCAGACGCTGCTGAAAAGCCGACATCGCAAAGAAATAACTCTCCTCTTTGATGCGCTCGGCCGGACGGCCGCACTCAGGACAATGACCACTTTCAAGCTGCTTCTCGGTCCAAAAGGTTTCACAAGGCACACAGTACCAATCTTCATAATGCCCTAAATAGATATGGCCTTGCTCTTTTACCATTTTGAAAAAAGCGTGTACGGCCCGATGGTGACGCTCTTCACTGGTTCGGATAAAGTCATCGTTTGAGATATTCAAGACCTGCCAGAGATGGATAAAACGCTCTACCACCTCATCAACCAGCTCCTGGGCACTCAGGCCTTTAGCCGTTGCAGTTTTCTCTATTTTCAGGCCATGTTCATCAGTCCCGGTAAGAAAGAAAACCTTTTTACCCAACAGGCGCTGATAACGAGCAACAACATCGGCTGCGATCGTCGTATAGGCATGACCAATATGCGGCACATCGTTGACATAATAGATAGGAGTCGTAATATAATAAATCTTGTCGGTTTGGGAATCACTCATAATTACTTTTTAGTCCTCATTTTTCTTTTGTCCTGCCTCATTACTCTTTCTTCTTTTATCCCGAGACTTACCGCCCCTCGAACCTCTGCCCCTCCGGGAACCTGCATTTCCGGAACTTTTCTTGCTCCGAGAATCTCCGGATGGGGTTTCATCACGCTTTTTTTCCGCAGATTTTTCTGAACTCTTTTCCGAAGTTTTGGCGTCATCTCCCGCCTCTTTCTCCGACGCTTTCCGATTCGGCCGTTCAGATTCCCGTTCAGAACCACTTCTACTTTTTCTGCGACTCTTACGCCGCCCC
>JAYEMC010000191.1:0-3451 GCA_034717935.1 Pseudomonadota bacterium
TCTCGACTAGATAGACCTTAAACCCCGCCGTGGCCAGATCAAGTGAAGCTTGAATTCCACTGATCCCGCCACCAACAATCATCACGTCGCCAAAACTACTATTTCCCGGATTTTCGGAAAATTGTTGAACTATTTCGGTTGGCAATACTTCGTTTTCCACGTTCTATCTCCTAAAGGCAATCATTGATTATTTCTGTAATATCTTTAATCTCAATATCATCTTCGGGCTCAAGGCTTAGGCGGCTCTCCTCGAAGTTGGTGATACAGTAAGGGCAGGAGGTTGCCAGAACCTCGGCCTCAACCGCCTGGGCCTGAACCACTCTGATGTCGGAGAACCTTTCGCTCTTTAACGTCTCCATCCAGATCCGGCCGCCACCGCCGCCGCAGCAGAGACTGTTTTCGCGGGATTCGTCCATCTCAACCAGCTCTAAACCGGGAACCTTCTTTAAGACTTCACGGGGTTCATCATAGATGTCGTTATGTCGCCCTAAATAACAAGGATCATGATAGGTAACTTTCTTGGCATACTCTCCGGTAAGTTCAAGTCTTCCGTCATCAATCAGTTCAGCTAAATATTGATTGATATGAATTACTTCAAAATTTACCATAAATTCGGAATATTCATTTTTCAGGGTATGGTAGCAATGCGGAGAGGAGACCAGGATTTTCTTGACTCCGGCATCGATAAAAGTTTTAATGTTTTCCGTTGCCAGACGTTTGAAAACATCCTCATCGCCAGCCTTGCGGATACTCTCGCCGCAACAACTCTCCTTGGCCCCTAAGATACCAAAATTGACCCCGGCTTTATTCAGGATACCGGCAGTGGCGACCGCGACCTTTTTTAATCTCGCGTCATAACTTAGATAGCAACCAACAAAATATAAAATCTCCATCCCTTCGGCAAAAGGCTTGACGGAGTGACCTTTGGCCCAATCGCCGCGATTCCGACGCTCCTCATTCAAGGGATTACCATTACCGGCAAGGCTCCCGCTCATGGTTCGAACCGGTTTTACCGAAGTCGGAAAAACCTGGTATTCGGTCGCAATCCGGCGTAAGGAGACACCTAAATCTATCTGTTTCACCTGCCGGGGACACTGTTGCACACACTTCCCGCAGGTCGTACAGCGCCAGAAGCTGTCACCTTCAACATCAGTCAAACCGAAAGTGGCCTCCCGAATAACCTTGCGCATGCTAAAGGTTATGACCTTGTTCCAGGGGCAGACGGCGTCACATTTTCCGCACTGATAGCAGAGCTTAAAGGTTTCCCCGCCAGCCTCTTTTATCTCATCAACTATCTCTTTAAAGGGAGCTACGGTTTCCACTATCTCTCCTTATTCGACATGCGGGCTACAGAATCCATAATTGTCTGCATACCAAATTTGTCGGCCAAAGCTTCCAATCCGATCTCCAACTCTTCCTGAGTTTCCTCTTCGTCGACTTCGACTTCCCGCTCTTCATAAACCAGGGCATCAACCAGACACCACTGCACACACAGAGGCCCATTTTCTTCATTTTCACACATATCGCATTTTAACGGAAGACCGGAATCGGGCTCATGAAACTCCTCGCGGGAGGGACAGGAAGCCCGGCAGAAAGAGCACTCATCGTACTCCTTGCCGTCTATCGTATATTTATCCCGCCCGGCACATTCGGCAACCGTATACTCACCCGCCAGTACCGGAACATAAATGTCTCTTAAGGGATCACGAATTATCCGAATCCGCGAGCGGGCCGGATTATTACTGCTATATTTCGGTGCCGCATGAACCGCCGAGCAGATCACCTCGCAAGCCCGGCAGCCGTTGCACTCATCAACATTAATTTTAATGGTTTTAACTATTTTCATCTTCTTCTCGCTTATCACGGTTTTAACCCCTACTATTTGTCTAAAATGCCTCTTTTGATAAAGTCTTCGCTTACGTAATCCAGACCCAGATCCTGCAATGATTCAGAAGTCGGAATACCGTCGTTATTCCAGCCTTTAAGTTTGTAATAGCCGTCCAGAAGTTGCTCTTCGAGTTCGGGAAATCTTTTCTTCCAATGATTTGCCGGCGGCGCCTCATCAACCCTGCGCATACCTCTTCTTATATTGAAGGCCCGAACTAAAGTCCGATAGCGCTTGGCCGCTTTAGTCAGTTTTTCTTCATCCATATCGACCCCGGCTCCGGCCGAGATAAATTTTGGATAATTATGAATATGATACGGCGGTTTCAGAGGAAACGACGACAAACCGGCACACTGGCCGAGGGCGTCATCAATGTAGTGCATCATCTCCTGCCAGTCGACAATATCGCAAGTCATCTCAACCGTGGGATAATAAGGGTTGGAGTTCTCTCCACGCATCTCCCAATCGAGAAAATATTGTTTAAACTTATCATCAGGCACCTGAATCCAATCTTCAACAAATTTTTCCCGATGTTCCCGTTTGGGAAAGGGTGCTTGTGGAAACTGCCCTTCAATCTGGGTAATATTCATCTTCTCGCCAGTCGCATACATCAGGAAATAGATGGGGTTCAACATTGACAGTTTCAATGGCAGCTGCTCATGCTTTTTGATATTGTTATGAGCATATTCTTCTGCACCCTTGCCGATTTTTTTGGCGGCCCAGTAGGTACCATCGGCCAAAATGTCGCCAATTCCTTCGCGCCGAACAATTTTATCAAGCAGATAATAAAAACGCCCTTCATTGTCAGCCGGCATTCCGGGAAAGTCTTCATCGGTCAAAATACCATCCGCCAGAAGTTCAAGGGAAAAGGCCATAACCTGCGGAGTTGAAAAGCCGTCGAGCCCGTATTCCGTTGCCTTTTGCGCGATGCGCAGGCCAAAATCGAGATCACCGAAAGCTCCCATCGTATAGGTAAGCTTGGTGAAGCACTTCATCATATAGGTCGGCAGCCCCGGCATCGAGATTGTAGCCCCGCATTTCATCGGACAGTTAAAGCAGCTGATCAACCGTGTTCTTGCACCTTCCAGGGTTTCAGTCCACTCTTTGGCGATATCATCGTTCCAGAAATCTTTTCTCCGCGTCCGGGAATTTCCCCACATGAAATTTTCAGTGTGCCACTTTTCATCATGGACTTTCATCTCTTGCGGAGAGCCAAGACCGGCCAAAATCGGCATAACCCCGGGAATCGGATTACCTTCCCGCTCTTTTATATATTTCAGGACATCGTTGCAAAGGCCCATATATTCCTCTGGCTGGGCGATATTGATATCCTTGGTTCCGCGAACCACTATCGCCTTTACGCCTTTGTCACCCATCACTGCCCCAATGCCGCCACGGCTGGCACTGGAACGACCCTGCTCGATCGAAGCATAGTAGACCCGATTTTCACCCGCGAGACCGATAGCCGCAACCTGGGCTTTAGGCTCATCCAACTCTTTGAGAAGGATTTCCGCCGTCTCAATAGAACCTTTACCCTTTAAGTGCGAGGCGTCCCGAATTTCAACT
>JAYEMC010000192.1:0-3436 GCA_034717935.1 Pseudomonadota bacterium
CCGCAGCGGGTACATTTATCCGACTCCCAGCGAATTATATAAGGCAGCTCTTTTAAGGTCAGTTGACCGTTGACATCGAGCCGTGTTTTTGATTCCATATTTTGATCTCCTTGGCATCTTTACTGATCATGGCCATATCGTATTTCATGGGAAAGACATCTTTACTGCGATCGCGTTCGGGCACTACGGCATCAACCCCGCAAACTTCCGACATCAAAGCATATTTGCCGGGCACGCCACCGATCGCTCCGGGCCGCAGCTTCTTGGCATCCTGGGCCATGAAGACGGTGCCGTCGGTGTCGGTGCCGATAGTGCAGTTGGGGCCGTCGATGGTCAGCGGTCGCAAAACCCGTTTGATAAGTTCGATGGCACCTTTGTCGGAACGTTCATCCATCTCCCGGTCAAAGAGCGGGGTGATAACGTCCTTGTAATATTTTAAGGGGAATTTAAGTTCTTTGCGTATGTAATGAAGAATATGGCAAAAAACCTCGGAATCACTGCGATAGCCGACATAACCGGGCAAGCCGCGACTTGTTAGAAATTCACGGATCGGAACAAAGGCGGTATTTTCGCCGTTGGTCATGGTTGTAAAACCTTCAATAAAGAAGGGGTGACAGGCGTAGAGGTTGATGGCGTAGTTGGTGTTCTGGCGCCCTTGAGCAAAGATGTTTTTGGCGAGCAATGGTTTTTTATCGAGACCGAAAAAGAGTCCGACATCAAGTGGGTCACCGACCTCTTTTAACGTGATCAGGTCAGGCCAGAATGAAAAGATGATGATTGAAGCATCATCTTTTCCCATCTCTCTTAATTCTAAGCGGGTCTTGGTCAAAAGCTCGCTCTGAACTTTTTCACCAGCCTCTTCAGCCCACTCCGGGTACTCATAAGCCCGAGCAAAATAGAAACCCCGGGCTTTCATGTCGCCTCTGTAATCTTTAATGCGAGGGTTCCAGAGATGTTTGGTCTTGAAACCGAGTTTGACCATGTACTCATCCATGACCCTCAGGCCCTCTTTGTTGCAGATACCGGAGAGGATGGGGAACTCTTTCATACCCAGAAATTCACCGCCCAGATCACGCAAGACCAAGCCGAGACCGGAACCGTCATGACCCTCTTTCATTGTTTCCAGGGCCATGATATTTTCCATCGGGGAAAAATAACTATCTGAAATTATGGCACTTAGCCGACACATTGTAGAAATCTCCTTAGATCAATTAAATCAAGGCGGAAAAACCCCGCCGGTAAAAAAGACGAACCTCTATAGTGGGTTTTATTTGTTTTGTCAAATTGATGGCGTCTTTTCGGACTTCGAGAAAGCCAAGTTGTTTTGCTTCGCCCTGCTTCGCGTGGGGACAGGATGCGGGAAACAATGGGTAGAGTGTAAGAGTTTTACTTTAAGTTTTATTTTGCATGTTGTTTGTTTACGGAAAATCCAGTCCCCGCATCGAGATAGTTTGAGAATAAATTAGTTACCTTTATTACATAAAATCATCAAGCAAACTATGAACGTAAATGTTTTGCGGATCTTTGAGACAGAGCAGTTTGGTCTCTTTAAACAGGAGTTTAGCGGTGAGAACGCGGTAGCTCTCCGGCAGTAACGAAATAAGTGTGTGTTGCTGGCTGCTGAAGAGCTCACCGATAAGATCTGCTGCACTTTTTTTGTTTTGCAGGTAGACGGTGTCGGCGGCAGTCAGGCCGACTCGGGCCGCCGCCGCCGTAACTGCGTCGGCGAGATTGCCGAGATGATCGACCAGGCCCAGTTCTTTGGCTTGGCGGCCACTCCAGACGCGGCCTTCGGCGACCTCTTTAACTTCGGCCAAACTTAAGCTGCGGCCTCCGGCAATAATTTCAAGAAAACGTTGGTAGCCCTGATTGACACTGAGTTGGATGGCGCGAGCCTGGGCTGGAGGTAGGGGCCGGGTCGGGTTGCGGTTGCCGGCCCAGGAAGTGGTGCCGATGCCGTCACTGTGAATACCTATTGCATCAAGACTTTTCTCAAATGTCGGCCAGGCTCCGAAGACACCGATGGAGCCGGTCAGTGTAGTGGGCTCAGCCCAGATTTCATCAGCGTTAGCCGAGATCCAATAGGCTCCGGAAGCGGCCAGGCGGCCCATTGAGATGATTACCGGTTTATCGCTCTTCTGGAGTTGCAATATCTCCTGGCGGATAATTTCCGAGGCTATCATACTGCCGCCGCCACTGTCAAGGCGCAGAACCACCGCTTTGATGCTGGAATCGCGGCGTGCCTTGCGGAGCAATTGACTTAAAGTTTCAGTCCCGATTCGATGCGCCGGCTGGCGGCCCGGCAGAATGTCACCGCGGGCGACAATCAAGGCGATTTTTTCAAAGGTTTGAGCGCTTAAATAAGATTTTTTGATTTGCTGAGCATAGTCGTTCCAGTCGATCTGTTTGAAATCTTCGCCATCTTTTTTGTTGCTGCCGACCATGCTTGCCAGGTAGCGGCGCCATTGGGGACGTGAGAGCAGGCGGTCGACGAGGCCTGCGGCCAGCGCCGCTTTAGCGGCATTGCCCTGATGTTGCGCCAGGTGCTGGTCGTAGTTATTGATGTAATCGTTAAGTTTCGTTGAAGTTAACTGGTGGCGTTTGGCTATAAGTTGTTCGTTGGCGGTTTGCCAAAGGTCATCAAGCCAGCTCTGGTTGGCAGCGCGTGCGGCGGCCGACATGTCGTCGCGAATGAAAGGTTCCAAGGCTGATTTGTAGTTTCCGGCGCGAAAAAGATGGAAGTTGATTTTCAGTTTTTCCAGAGCCTGGCGGCCATAGAGCCGATGCCGGGAAAAGCCTTTGAGTTCGACCCCGCCAATCGGGTTGAGAATGATTTCATCAGCAAAGCCGGCCAAAAGATATTGGCTTTGCGAGAAATGATCGCCGACTGCAATAACCTTTTTTTCGCTGTCTTTAAATTGCTCCAAAGCTTCGCCGATAGTCATGATCTGGCTCAAGCTGATTCGCTCTATCCGGTTTGTATCAATAACCAGTAAAGGGATGCGCGGGTCGTGAGCCGCAGTTTTGATAACATCAAGGATATCCTGGAGCGAACTCTCTTGTAACTCTTCAAGCTCTTGACGCAGGAGTTTGCGCCAGGGATCGGTCAGAGGCGCAGCTTCGGTGATTGTTCCCACTGGCTTAAGCAGGAGGGCGGCCCGGGAGGGCAACTTTTCAACCTCATGCCCCCGCCAGCTTGCGGCAATGATGGCAATCAAGAGGATGAAAAGCAGATTCGCAACCACCACGCGGCTAAAACTTAAAATACGCCATAGGTAACGGAAAATAGTAAAGATAAATTTGAAAAATGAACGCATATTTTTTTAGGGGGTTAGGGATTAATGATCTCGTTCATACCTTCAACTTAGATAAGATGTCAAGCCGCAAAAAAAGTGGGGTAGGAATCGTTTTGATTCCTACCCCACTTTTTTGTTCT
>JAYEMC010000193.1:0-3426 GCA_034717935.1 Pseudomonadota bacterium
GGATTTAGCGCAAGAGATCTGGCGTTTTGAGCTGGCGACCGCAGCTGTCGGAGCGGTTTTAGGCATCAATCCTTTTGATCAACCCGATGTTGAGGCGGCTAAAATTGGTGCGCGTCAAGCGATGCTCGCCTGGCAGGAGAGCGGGGCCTTGCCGATTTTAGAGAGGTTGGTTGATAAGGATGATCTTAAAATCAGCGGCAGTCATCATTTTAAGGGGATCAGCGATCTTGAAACCGGGCTCAAGCGTCTGGTTGAAGAGACTGGTTCCGGTGACTATATCGCTGTTCTGGTTTATCTGCCGCAAACCCTATTGCTTGATAGGACTCTGCAAAGTTTGCAAGAGAGGTTACAAGACTCTTGCCGGGTGCCGGTGACGATCGGTTACGGCCCCCGTTTTCTCCACTCTACCGGCCAACTTCATAAGGGCGATGGCAATCACGGTCGCTTTTTGCAGAATAGCGGTGATCTGCAAAAAGATCTGCCGCTACCGGGCAGTGATTATAGTTTTGCGACGCTGATTGCGGCTCAAGCCCAGGGCGATTACCGGGCCCTGCTTAAGGCCGAGCGCCGGATTTTGGCTCTGGAATTCCCAACTGCAAATATCGATAAAATTTTGTCGGATTTGCGGGTTAGGTAACAATGATGGTGATGGTTTTAGCTGGTGATATCGGGGCGACGAAAACTAATCTCGGCCTTTTTTCATCAACTGCAGGGGGGTTGCAGAGGCTCTCTTTTTGCAGCTTTCCAAGCTGTGTTGAGGCAGAGCTGGTTGGGCGGATCAAAGAGTTCCTGGTGCAAGAACGGGCGCAACTAAACCTTGCCGGAGTCTGTTTTGGTGTGGCCGGCCCGGTGCAAAATGGTTATGTTGAAGCTACCAATCTGGGCTTGAAGTTGGGCGAAAGCGAGTTGCAAAAAGAGCTCGGTTGTGCCTCTCTGGTGTTGGTTAATGATCTTTATGCTACCGCCGCAGCGATTCCCCTGCTTGGCGAAAGCAAGTTAGCCATTTTGCAAACGGGAAGTGTCGCTAAAGTAGAGAACTCTACGGCTGCGATCTTGGCGCCGGGTACCGGTTTGGGGATGGCTTTTCTCGTTGATGCGAAAAAGCCTCAGATTTTCGCCTCCGAAGGCGGGCATGCCGATTTTTCCCCCCGTAATGAGATGGAGGTTGAGTTGTGGCGTTATCTCAAACTTCGTTATGGTCGGGTCAGTCGGGAGCGTCTGCTTTCCGGTCCCGGTTTAGTCAATATTTATGACTGGCTCGGAGAGCGGTCAGAGACTGAATCTTTGGTTGGAGCTCTGCCGCCGCTGCTTTCCGGTTCGGAGAAAACTGCTGCCGCTGTCGTCGCTGCCGCTGAAAATGGTGAAAAACCGGCAACCCAGGCGTTGGAGATTTTCGTTGCTCTGCTCGGAAGTGTGGCGGGAGATCTTGCGCTTATCGGGATGGCCTCCGGAGGGCTCTATCTGGCGGGTGGCATTCCGACCAAGATCATCAGCCATTTGCGCAAAACTCAATTCCTTTCAGCTTTTCGTGACAAAGGTCGTATGGCCCCTTGGCTGGAGCGGATTCCGGTAAAAGTTGTGCTTGATCCAGAGGCCGCTCTTTTAGGGGCGGCCCGAATTGCCTTTAATTTGCAGGGTGGTGACCATGTTGCAAGGAAAAAAAGTTCTTTTGGTGGAGGATAATGAGATCAGTCGGGAGCTCGTTTTGGAGTGGCTTCACAGTGCTGGTCTGGAAACCGATTATGCCGTGAACGGAAAAAAGGCGCTTGACTATCTTGCCGATAACCTGCCGGATGCGGTTCTTATGGATATTCAGATGCCGGAAATGGATGGCCTCGAAGTTGTCCGTCAGCTACGTCAAGAGAGCCGTTTTAATGGGCTTCCGGTGATTGCCATGACGGCTCATGCTTTAAAGGGGGATCGCGAAAAATGTCTTGACGCCGGTATGGATGATTATATTGCCAAATCCATTAACCCGGACAAGCTCTTTAACACTTTGGCAAAGTGGATTGGTACGGTAGCAGCTTCTCCTGAGGCTGCGTCCCTCACTGCTCTGGATAATCAGGGTGCGGTTCAGTTAGACGATGACGAGCAACTTGAATTGCCGGGTATCGATGTTGAGCTGGGCCTTTTCCGGGCCAGCCATAATCGAAAATTATACAAAAAATTATTAAAAAGCTTTGCCCGGGATTTTGCCGGAGCTGATGTTGAAATTACTCGCTGTTTAACTGAAAATGATATAGAAACGCCGCATAGAATAGTTCATTCGATTAAAAGCGTGGCTGCCAATCTTGGCGCAGATCTTCTCTCTGCAGCAGCAGCCCGTGTCGAAAATTCCCTCTCTCTAAAGGTGAAAACAGTTCCTGAAGATACATGGAATCACTTTTGTCGGCAATTGAGCCAGGTGATATCGAGTATCAATGCCTGTTCTTTTGTCGAAGAATTTGAAAAAACTGTTGACAAACAAGATCCAAAAGGTGAAGATAATAACCTTGTGGACAGGGCGGTTCTACTGAAACAGTTGAGTCGGATTGAGGCCTTGCTTGATGACGATTTGAAAGCCGCGTGCCGGCAAATTGAAGTTGTAGGGTCTGATTTGAAAAAGGTGGTAGATGAGGAGTTGTGCCAGCATCTAATGGATAATATTGATGATTTTGAGATCGATGAAGCGGTTGAGATCATCAATATGATTTCTCAGGTTTTGCGAGGGGGGCATGAAAACCGATGATTCATAGCGAGCGCCAAGATGAACGTGCCAAACTCTTGATTGTTGACGATAATAAGCAGAATATCGAACTGTTGATGGAGTTGTTTCGTGATGATTATAAAATTGTTGTCGCAGTGAATGCTCGCAGAGCCTTAAAAATTGTCTTTTCCGAGGCTCCGCCGGACATCATTTTGACCGATATTCTGATGCCGGAAATGGATGGTTACGAACTCTGCCGGAAATTGAAAGAGGATTCCGGAACCAAGAATATCCCTCTCATTTTTGTCACGACAATTTCGGAAGAGATGGATGCAAGTCGGGGCTTTGCTCTGGGGGCTGTTGATTATATAACAAAACCCTTTAATCCCCTCATGGTCAAAGCCAGAGTTAAACTGCACCTGGAGTTGAAACACAAACAGGTGCTTCTTGAAAAGTACGCATTTATTGATGCCTTAACTGAAATTCCCAATCGCCGCCGCTTCGATGAAGTGATAGAACGGGAGTGGAACCGTGCTCATCGCGCCGACTACTCCATCTCATTGATAATAATTGATATTGATCATTTTAAACTCTATAATGATACTTATGGACATGGTATGGGGGATGACTGCCTGCACCGTGTAGCCACCGCCATAGCCGAAGTGTTGCGTCGGAGTAGTGACTTTGTAGCCCGCTATGGCGGTGAAGAGTTTGTTGTAATCCTGCCGGATAGCACTCTT
>JAYEMC010000194.1:0-3403 GCA_034717935.1 Pseudomonadota bacterium
CTGCAAAGAGAAAGCCACCGGCCTGCCAATTGTAGAAATCATTGAAAAAGGCCGGAAGCTGCTGGTCGAGATGATGAACGGGCCCATGCCCAGCCAACGCAAGCCCATGGAACAGATCTACAGCCACGGCAATCCTTACCAGGAACCACAGGAACAGAGACTCAACTGGAACCGGGACAAAAATCTGAAGCTTTTACCCAAAGATTCAGCCGAAACCATTTTCTACGTCGGCTGCACCACCAGCTACGAACCCGAATTGCAGAATGTGGCCCGCTCTCTGGTAACTATTTTCAACCATGGAAAAATCGATTTCGGCGTCATGGCGGAGGAAAAATGCTGCGCCGACCCGGTCGACCGGATGGGCGACGAATTCCTCTATCAGGAACTGGCAGGCATCAACGAAGAAGCTTTTATAAAAAGCGGCAGTAGCCGGCTGGTAACCGTCTCGCCCCACTGTTTCCACACTTTCAGCCAATCATATCCAAACTTAAAAGACAAACTTGAAATCTTTCACTATACCCAATTTCTCGACCGCCTGATCGCCTCAGGAGCAATTTCGCTCAAAAATGAAAAAAGCGTTAAAATCACCTTCCACGACCCCTGCTACCTGAGCAAGCATCACGACATCATCGATGCACCGCGTAACATTTTGCGCAACCTGCCGGGAGTGGAGCTGGTCGAGATGGCACAATACGGCAAAAACAGCCTCTGTTGCGGCGGCGGTGGCGGCCGTATGTTTCATGAAGTTGAGGGCAATAATCTGCTCGGCGAAACCAGAACCCAACAGGCCCTTGATGCGGAAGCCGACATCATCGCTACAGCTTGCCCCTGGTGCCATGTCATGCTCGATAATGCCGCCAAGAATTCAGGATTGACTGACAAGCTTAAGGTTCTGGATATTGCTGAAATTGTCGCCGGTCGACTAACCACAGATTAAACAGGAAAGATCATGAATTGCATTGTATGTCTCAAACAGACGCCTGACAGCGAAACCAGAATAGTACTTGATGATGCCGGACAAGTCGATGCCGGCAGTATCCGTTATACCATGAATCCGTATGATGAACATGCCTTGGAAGAAGCACTGCGAATCAAGGAAAAACACGGCGGCAAGGTTACCGTGCTAACCCTTCTGCCAGCCCAGGAAAACACCGAATATGTCACCCAAGCCCTAGCCATGGGCGCGGACGAAGCTATTGCCGTTTGCGATCCTCTCTTGAACAACTCAGATCAAGCAGCCACGGCTAAAGCTGCCGCTGCACTATTGAAAACAACAGAATTTGATTTAATCTTATGCGGCAAAGAAGCGATCGATGACGGCTTTGCCATCTTTCCCAGTGCCCTGGCAGAACTTCTGAATATCGGCCAAATAAATGTGATCACCGATCTGAAAATTGAAGGGAACAACATTCTCGCCACCAGAGATATTGATGGCGGCTCCGAAACCATCTCTGCCGCCATCCCCGCTCTTATTTCCGCCCAAAAAGGACTCAACGAAGTACGCTACCCCCCATTAAGCCGCATTATGCGAGCTAAAAGAATAAAAGTAAAAAAACTTACGGTGGCAGATCTGGGATTAACGGCAAAAGACATCCAACCACTGGTGGAAATTAAAAAAATAGAGTTGCCGGCACCGCGAAAAGCTGGAGTAAGACTTCAGGGAAGCGAGGAAGAAGTTGTTTGCCGGCTGGCTGAAACCATCAGAAAGCTTTTATAGCCTGATGCTCATTCTGAACAAAAATTAAAATGTGGACTCTTTTTTTTCTTTCTGAAGTCGCCGTAAGCCATCAATAACATGTTCTTTAACATGGCCTATGTGATCGGCAAGGATTTTTTGAGCGTTTTTCAAATTACCGTTTACGACATGCTCAAACAGCTCCTGATGTTCAATGCCGGCTGTGTCAACCGGTGTCATAAACAAGATATTAGTTCGATATTTCAGATAAAGAATATCGAAAAGATTTTGCAATACCTGCTGCTGAATGTGGCGTTGAGAGAGAGACGCCAGAGTCAAATGAAACTCCATATCCTTGACCAGACGATCCTTGAGGAAAATGTCGCGGGCCGCGTTCAAATGGTTGTCAAGCGCCGTTCGGAGATGTTGACAGCCTTTCTCATCAAGCAAACGGATTACTTCAGGCAATAATGAGACCTCTATCAATGCCCGAAATTCATAAATCTCCTGGACTTCCTTCAGACTAACGGGTTCTGTATAGTAGCCTCGATTTGGTTCATGATACACCAAACCTTTAAGTTCAAGCCACTTCAGAGCTTGAATTACCGGTGTAGGACTCATTCCAAGACGTTCCGCCAAGTCTCGATACGATATTTTCTGACCCGGAACAATCTCGTTATGGAAAAGCATTTGCCTGATGCCGCGATATGCTTTTTTGGTATGATCTTCTCTTTTTTTCATACTGAATATACAGCCGATAGCGTCCGGTAAAGTTGGTTAACGAAATATTGTTAAAATACACATTACCAGACAATTCGGAGAAGATAAAGCAGCTTTTTTCAGGAAAGCCCCCACCTGATATAGTGCCGGACAAAAAACCTGTTCAAAGACCTTGACAATAATCAAAAGGCGTGATACGTGAACGTAAGCTAGAATTTGATTACATTTCTAATTACAAATCAAATCACAACAACAACCGCTCCCTGAAAGTAAAAAGTACCTATTTACATGCCTGACACTATTATACTCCAACAAAACCACGACCGTAAAAAAGTAAAAAGCAGTGTGCCTGCCGGTAAATACTATCTTTCCGGAAACGTAGCCGCCGCCGAAGGAGCGATTGCCGCCGGTTGCCGTTTCTATGCCGGTTATCCCATCACCCCATCAAGTGAAATCATGGAACACATCGCTTCCCGTTTTCAGGAAGTTGACGGGGTTTTTATTCAAATGGAAGATGAGATAGCTTCGATCTGCTCGGTAATCGGTGCCGTTTGGGCCGGAGCCAAAGCGATGACCGCTACTTCCGGACCGGGATTCAGCCTCATGCAGGAGGGAATCGGCTATGCAGCCATCACGGAAACACCGCTGGTTGTGATTAACATCCAACGAGCCGGCCCGGGAACCGGTCAGGCAACAAAAGTCGGCAGCAGCGACCTGATGCAGGCTAAATGGGGTACACATGGAGACTACCAGCCGATAGCCCTTGCCCCATGGTCGGTACAGGAGATGTACGATCTGACAATTGCCGCTTTTAATTACGCGGAAAATTATCGGGTGCCGGTTTTTCTGATGGCGGAAGAAGCCATCGCCCATCTCCAGGAACGAATCGATATAGCCCCCTCCCTGGAGATTATCAATCGGCTAAAACTAAGTGGGGCTCCCCCTTTTGGACACCAACTACCGGATGGGGTTCCGCCGATGCCGACTTTTGGCGAAGGTGAAAAATTG